>NZ_CP079094.1:1185000-1485000 GCF_019285595.1 Rickettsiella endosymbiont of Dermanyssus gallinae | reverse complement strand
CTGAACGTTGTGTAGAAATTCAGAATAGGTCAAACGCTCTCCGGCATTATGACGCGGCTCTAGATTGTTAAAGACAGAGATGAGGATGACAGCAATGATCAACCAAAGAAATAGATTTTTTAGCATGTCGTTCAAGCTACACTACCTCGTAATTCTAAACAAAGAGGGCATTATATACCGCTCGTACTTCAAGATGCGAATTTTTTACAAAAACAGATGATAAAATTACTTGGAATTTTGCCGTTTTTAGGACTCTCATTTATTATAATGCTCTTAAATAAGTATAGAGAAGGGTGCAATAGGCTTATGTTACAGCAATCTCTCAGGAGTTTAGTCCATTATTTTGTAAATGGTAACCGGTAGCGACTAAATAAACTTCCGCTGATGCGCCTCTAGAAGAGGCTGGCTTACGAATAGAAACGGTTTTAAATAGCTGCCGCAACAATCGTAAATAAGCTTCAAAGCCTTCACCTTGAAAGGTTTTAATAATAAACCCACCTTTTGGCTTTAATACGCGTTGGGCAAAATCCAGCGCCAATTCAGCAAGGCACATCGCCCGGGGTTGATCAACAGTTCGCATACCACTTAAATTGGGGGCCATATCTGAAATAACAAGATCCACCGGTATAGGTTGCAGGTGATCTAGCAGTTGTTGTAGAACGGCTTCGTCACGAAAATCACCCTGTATGAAGTCCACTTCGGGTAAAGGTGGCATGGGTAAAATATCGAGTGCATAGACTTTGCCTTTTTCACCTACTAACTTAGCGGCTACTTGAGACCATCCCCCAGGTGCTGCGCCCAGATCGACGATCACCATGCCTGGTTTAATCAGTTTATTTTTTTCTTGTATTTCTAATAGCTTGTAGGCTGATCTTGAACGTAGACCTTCCTGATGCGCGCGTTTTACGTAAGGGTCACTAAAGTGTTGTTTAAGCCAACGCTGGCTACTTTTACTACGGGCCATCGTTGTGTTGCGGTTGACAATGGGTTTCTAGTATCAAGAATTTCCCAATTAAAAAAGCAAAGAAATAACAAAGCGGTAACACTATAAATGCTTTACGGTAATCTGCAGCATCATAAAAAGGTATGCCATTGTGCGTCGCGCCGTTCCAATAGAGATGTAGAAATAAGCCAATGACTGGCTGGAATAGCGCACCGCCGGCGACAGTTGCCATATTGTTTATGCCAATGGCTGTGCCAGCCACATTCGCATGATTATTATCTTTGACGACCCCAAAAGCGAGTGATTGCCCAGAGGCGGCTAGACCAAATAAAAATAAACAAAAATAAAGCCAAAATGAAGGAAGATGGGGAATGTAGATAACCGGTATTAGACCAATAATACCAAGACATGCCGCAAATTTTAAAGGCATACCTCGCAAACCTACTTTATCTGACCACCAACCTAGAATGGGACAACCAATCCCAATCGCAAGCCAGATCATGGTACAAGCGGTTGAGGCGGCCTGTGTACTAATACCATAGGCAGCAACAAGAAAAGGAACTCCCCATAAAGCAGCAAAAGCAGTAATAGGCGCCCATACCATAAAAGAATAAAGTGCAATAAACCAGGTTTGATTATTGCGGCCCACTTGCCTTAAGCTTTGTATAAAGGTTTTGTCTGAAGTTGATTGAAATTTCTTACCTTTAGATACGACCTCTGGACTATCGCGCACTATAAGCCAAATAAGGGCAGCTAATACCATCCCTATCATAGATAAGGTGATGATGGTATGCCGCCATCCCCAATGACCTACCGCAATGGCTAAAGGTGTTTCACCAACAATGGCGCCTATACAACTCATTAATTCGACTAATCCGGTTAGAAAAGCAAAGTAACGAGCAGGGAACCAACGAGAAACAAGTACTAAGGTACCTATAAATGAGAAAGCTGAACCCATGCCCATCATAAAGCGACCTGCCGAAGCAATAGCAATACTATGGGTTGTTCCAAAAATTAAAGCACCGACTGCACAGGTAAACGTTGCGGCTGTTATTAAACGTCGTGGCCCAAAACGATCGAATAAAAAACCTGCGGGCAGTTGCATGGGTGTGTAAGCATAATAGTAAAAGGCAGCCATCGTGCCCAAACCGACAGCATTGAGCCCTAAATCGTGAATGAGCTCTCGAGTCATTACGCCGGGTGAAATTTGCAGTATGAACTCATACATGTAGAACGAAGACGCAAGGATACAGATAATAGCTGCAAGCAAGGTAGGTTTTTGTGTGGCTAAAGGTTTTGTCATTAAATTATTATTTTTCTTAAGCCTAGTATTTTAAATACTAGGCTTTTAAAGGGATGTTTAGAGTGTAGCAGCGGTTTCATTAGGAAACTGTTGTTTGCAATGGGTTTCTCGAAGTAAAAAGCGACTGACAATCAGTGCTAAAATATAACACAAAGGTAAAATAATAAGTGCTTTTTGGTAATCAGCTGCGCCATAGAATGGTCTGCCGTCCTGCATAGCACCACCCCAATTATAATATAATAAAATACCTATAAGCGGTTGGAATAACGCGCCACCCGCTACGACCGCCATATTATTTAAACCAATGGCTGTCCCCACAACGGAGGGAGGGTTATTATCTTTGACAACACCAAACGATAACGCTTGACCGGACGCCCCCAAACCGAAAATAAATAAAGTAATGTATAGCCAGGTGATGGGTAGATGAGGGCCATAAATAACGATACTAAGGCTAATAATCCCAAGTAATGCAGAGAGGCTGAGCGGGATAGAACGAGATTTTATTTTATCTGAAACCCAACCGAATAAAGGACTGCCTATTCCTATGCCTAGCCAAATCATAGCACTTGCTTTTGAGGCTGCTTCTGTCGTAATGCCATAGTTTGCAACAAGAAAAGGAATGCCCCATAGCGCAGCAAATGCAGTAATAGGTGCCCATATAGCAAAAGAATACAGTGCAATGAACCAGGTTTGCCGATTATTACAAACTTGTTTCAAGCGTTTCAATTCATTTGTTTTAGGCGAACGTTGAAACTTTTGACGTTGTGAAACGGTTTCAGGGCTATCACGAACAATTGTCCAAATAAGTAATGCTAAAAAAGCACCGATAAGCGATAAAGTCATAATGGTTGAACGCCATCCCCAATGATTAATCGCAGAGGCTAAAGGAACTTGACCTGCAATAGCACCTACTGAACTCATTAACTGCACAAGTCCTGTCAGTAAGGCGAAATAATGTGGGGGAAACCAACGGGAAACAAGAAGCAAAGCGCCAATAAATGAAAACGCAGAACCAATTCCCATAAAAAACCGGCCTATTGATGCTGTGAAAACACTATGTGTTGAGCCGAATAATAAAGCGCCGATGGCGCAGATTAAAACTGCAAGTGTGATCAAGCGTCTAGGTCCAAAACGATCATAGAGTAACCCGGCAGGTAATTGCATTGGGGTATAGGAATAGTAGTAGAATGCAGCCATGGTGCCTAAACTAGCGGCATTCAGATTTAAGTCACGCATCAATTCGTTTGTCATCACTGCCGGAGAAACTTGTAAGATAAATTCATACATGTAAAACATGGCGGCGAGGGTGCAAATAATGGAGGCGAGAAGAAGTTGCTTTTTCCTTGTTAAAGTATAGGGAACACTGTCTGTTAAAACTGCGTCATTGTTGTACATTGTTTACCCCTTAGATCATGTTTCCCCATGACCTTATTGTTGATAGCTTTCTTGAAAAGATCAAGTTAGCGTTATAACAGATGATTTTATATTATTTCAGATTGAGTCCACAGAAAACAATAAGGGATTAAGATTTTGATTGCAAGTTTAGAAATGGATTAGCTTATTAATTTATCTAATCAATTTTTGTTTTAATTTTAGACAAATCCCAGCTGCATTTTTTACCCAAGTCGCGTGATTGGCTTTTAATTGAGCAGTTGTTCGCTTCTCCATTAATTAAAGAAATCGAGTCTAGATCTGTGATTTAGCATAGGCTTTGGTTATACTGTGCGCCCCTTGCCGGGATGGCGGAATGGTAGACGCGCCGGATTCAAAATCCGGTGATGGTGACATCGTGTGGGTTCGAGTCCCACTCTCGGTACCAATATTAGTTGTTGGCTTGTTTCTGTATAAGTACGATAGCCGTAGCGGCTATCCCTTCCTTGCGTCCAATAAAGCCCAGCTTTTCTGTGGTGGTAGCTTTAATATTGACTTGATTGAGGGCAATTGACATATCGTCGGCTAGATTGGCTCTTATTGCTTCTCGGTATTGACTGAGTTTGGGGGCTTCTGCCAAAACGGTGATATCGACATTAGCGATAGAAAAATTTCTTTCTTGCAACATCCTGACAGACTCTTTTAAAAAAATCCGGCTGCTACAGCCTTTCCAGCGACTCTCCGTATCGGGGAAATGTTGGCCTATATCACCTAAGGCACAGGCGCCTAATAAGGCGTCGACTAAAGCATGAATGACCACATCACCATCAGAATGGGCGCGCAGACCCACGTGGTAGGGGATAGTGACTCCGCCTAAGGTGATGTGATCACCACTTGCAAAGGCATGAACATCAACACCATAACCTATGCGTAAGTTGCTATCGTTAGTCATTTTTAAAGTTTCGCATTTTAAATATACATGCTAAGTACAAACTGTACTGCTTTAAACAGCATGTATGCAAGTTTTATACGGTTTGTACTTGAACATTTGATTAACGTCTATTAAAAATGTTATCCAATTGCAGGATGGGTCTAAGCAAGCATTGGATCGCCACCATACATGCACGGGTATAGCCTTAGACTAGGTTTGATAAGGAGTCTAATGCTATGATTACTAACCGGATTTTAAGCTAGAGGCTTTAATGATAGAGACGAGTCATTCTTTAACAAACCATTTTTTGGTGGCAATGCCGATTTTAACGGATCCTTACTTTAATCGATCCGTAGTATATATCTGCGAACATAATGAAAAAGGTGCTGTTGGAATTATCGTTAATCAGCCATTACAGTCTTTTAGGGTTAATCTTTCAGAAATATTGCAGGCAATTGTAGGAAGTAAATCGGAATCACCTTCAACAGCTGATTTTCCCATACTCTGTGGGGGACCTATTCATCCCGAACGTGGCTTTGTGATTCATGTGCCGGGTGGTGAGTGGCAATCTAGCCTTAAGATGAATAGCGAAATCTGTGTAACGACGTCTAAAGATATTTTACAAGCCATTGCAAAACAACAAGGGCCCGAGAAATTTATTTTTTCTTTAGGTTATGCAAATTGGGTAGCGGGACAAATAGAACAGGAAATTATTAATAATTTCTGGCTAACAGTACCAGCAGATCCAGCTATTTTATTTGATGTTCCTTTTAATAAGCGTTGGCTAAAAGCGATCAATAGTTTAGGCATAGAGATTGATAAATTGGTTTATAGCGGTGGTCATGCGTGATTAAAACCGTTTTGGGCTTTGATTTTGGCACCAAATATATCGGTGTAGCAGTAGGCTATACATCACCCTTAATGGCACAGCCATTAACAAGTTTAATTGCACAAAAAGGGGAGCCGCCTTGGAAAGAAATTGATACCTTAATAAAAACATGGTCCCCTGATGCGCTCATTGTAGGAATGCCTTTGAACATGGACGGATCAGAACAGCCTATGACACAATCGGCACGTTTTTTTTCAGAAAACTTAAAACAACGAACCCAGTTGCCCGTTTTTACCGTAGACGAACGGTTGACGACGGTTGAAGCGCGCGCGCGTTTATTTTCATCAGGCGGATATAAAGCCCTGCAAAAAAAGGCGATTGATAGTATTTCGGCCCAATTAATTGTAGAAATGTGGTTAGAAAGCACGCATTATGAGTAAAGCGCTCTTTAAATCAACATCCGTTGTTGCCTCGATGACTTTACTATCGCGGATTCTAGGTTTTGTTCGGGATATTATTGCGGCGAGAACGTTTGGTGCAACCGCGGCGGTGGATGCTTTTTATATTGCATTTAAAATCCCTAACTTTATGCGAGGTTTATTTGCAGAAGGTTCTTTCTCAACGGCTTTTATTCCCACTTTAGCAGAGTATAAGCAAACAAAAACTCAAAAAGAGGTTGAGACTTTTATTGCTCATATTACTGGTGTATTAGGTTTCATTTTATTGGTGGTTAGTATTGCCGGTATTTTAGGTAGCAAAGGGTTAGTAACGCTTTTTGCACCGGGTTTAGATCCTTATCGATTTCAATTAGCCAGTGAGATGTTAAGAGTAACATTTCCCTATTTAATGTTAATTTCTCTTACGGCATTAGTTGGCGCTATTTTAAATTGTTATGGTTTATTTTGGGTGCCTGCTTTTACGCCAGCTTTATTAAATGTTTGTTTGATTGCCACGGCATTTGGCATAACACATTATTTTAAAGTGCCGGTAGAGGCACAGGCATGGGGTGTGCTGCTAGCAGGGTTTTTGCAGCTTGGCTTTCAGTTACCTTTTTTAAAACAACTTAATTTATTGCGTAGACCGCTTTTCAACTGGCGTGATCCAGGTGTGCAAAAAGTTTTAAAGTTGATGTTGCCCGCTTTGTTTGGCTCGTCTATTGGACAGATTAGTTTATTGCTCAATACCATTTTTGCCTCCTTTTTAGTGGCCGGTAGTGTCACTTGGCTTTATTATTCAGATAGATTAGCTTATTTTCCTTTAGGCGTTTTTGGCGTCGCTTTGCTTACTGTTATTTTGCCGCACCTTTCTCGCCAACATGCTGCAAAAACACCGGGAGCTTTTTCTAGTACATTGAACTGGGGGCTGAGGTGCAATTTACTGATTGGTATCCCTGCTTCACTGACGATGCTGATTTTATCAGGTCCCTTGATTATTAGTTTATTCCATTACGGAAAGTTTACTGACCATGATGTATTCATGACGCAGCGCAGTGTGATAGCTTATTCCGTTGGGCTGCAAGCATTTATGCTGATAAAAGTACTGGCAGCTGCTTTTTATGCGCAACAAAATATTCGTACGCCGGTACGTATAGGGATTACTGCGCTAGTCGTGAATATGTTGTTAAACATTCTTTTGATTATGCCGCTTAAACATGCTGGGTTAGCGTTAGCCAGTTCCTTATCCGCTTGGTTAAATGCAGGATTATTGCTGCAGGGGCTTAGAACGCGCGGTATGTTTCAATGGCAATCGGGTTGGCTGATGTTTATATTACGCTTGGTATTTGCTAATAGCGCGTTAGCTTTATTTCTTTATTGGGCTGCAGCCGCGTTGCCTGTATGGTTAAGTTGGAATTGGCAGCAACGGTTTTTACATATTTTATTTCTCGGTGTGATTTCTATTATTATTTATATCAGTTGTTTATGGATAAGCGGCTTGCGTTTTCGTGACTTAAAAGCAAAGCCATGACCGAGTTGATTTTTGGATTACATAATTTAAAAGCAAAACATCGAGATTGTGTTTTAACGATTGGAAACTTTGATGGCCTGCATCAAGGACATCAAGTTGTTATTCAAGCATTACAGCAGCAAGCAAAACAATTGCATTTGCCTAGCTGCGTGATGTTATTCGAACCTCACCCACAAGAATTTTTTTTGGCAGACAAAGCGCCGGCACGGTTGATGCGTTTGCGCGAAAAAATAAAAATGCTTAAAGATTTATCCGTCGATAGGATAGTTTGTTTGCGCTTTAATAAACATTTAGCGGCTATGCCAGCGGAAATTTTTGTTAAAGAAGTTTTAGTCGATAAATTAGGTGTTCATTCTTTAATAGTAGGTGATGATTTTAGATTTGGAAAAGGACGTCAAGGTGATTTTGCAAGTTTAGAAAAATTAGGCCAACAGTATAATTTTGCGGTCCATGCAACGCCGACGGTATTGTTTGAGGGTGAACGTATAGGAAGCTCGCGTGTGCGCAATGCTTTAAAAGAAGGTGATTTTTCCTTAGCGAAGCAGTTGCTAACACGACCATTTTCCTTAAGTGGTCGCGTTATTCACGGTGATCAACGCGGTCGTTTATTAGGGTTTCCCACGGCAAATATTGCCTTGCACCGTTTCGTTCCGCCTGTAACCGGTGTTTTTATGGTGCGTGTATACGGTTTAGGAGAAAATCCTTTAAATGCAGTGGCTAATTGTGGAAGACGGCCTACCGTCGATGGCGTGAAAGATTTATTAGAAGTCCATTTATTGGACTTTAATAAGGATATTTATGGCGCTTGTTTGCAAATAGAGTTTTTAAAAAAAATTCGAGATGAGAAAAAGTTTTCTTCCCTAGATGAGTTAAAAAAGCAGATTGCTGCCGATATTACTGCTGCTAAAAAGCATTTTACTGAAGCTGGCTTAATGAGCAGATAGCTAACCTGCAGCAGAGTCGCTATTTTTTCGAATAGGAGTTAAATGCCTATTTTTACCCTGCTGGCTAATAAAGCCTTAATATTCTTGCTGTTTAATAACGTTAAAAGGTAATTGAAATAAACAGTAAAATATTATGGCTGGCGTTTTTCGTGATTTAGCTGCAAAAGCTTCTGTTCCACTTTTTCCTCAGAGACGGGGAGTAAGCACTTATGCGGCTGCGGCTCCTCTTCACCCAGAAAAAACCGAAGTAAATGGGACTATCAATATCATTGGTGATAGTTTAAGTGATGAGGGTAAAAAAAGGGGCAAATATAAACAAAAAATATTTGGGTTGATACCTTATCGTTGGTTTTTACATCGATCGCCTGAGGATCAGTTTACCAACGGCCATGTCTGGACCTATCCTCTTCAAATAAGAATACAGCATCAGCTACAAAAATTATCAAAGAGGGTTCCATTTTATAAGAGTCATAGTCGTTCGATGGGCGAAAATTTGGCTGGGAAAAATATGGCTGAGGGCGGATCAACTGCTTATAATTATGGCTGGTTTCTTAATTTTTTCAGATATATTAAAGGGTTTATATTAAGCTTTTTTCTCAATAATATAGAAAAACAGAGTCATGATTTAAAGAAGGAAGATAAAGGTATTAAGCCCGATGACTTAAATCTTATTTTTGCAGGTGCGAATGATTTTGTAACCGTAGGCTATTGTAATGAAGGTGGGGTTTCTCGAGCTATAAAAGGTATTCAAACCGCAATAGACTTATTAACAACAACCCAAAAAAAAGCGGGTAGTTCAAATTATTCAAAAAATGTTGTGTTGTTTACACTGCCAGATTTTAGTAAGACACCCCGATTTCAGGGGGAGACAGCAAAGAAGAGAGCGCAAGCACAAAACATGTGTTTTAAATTCAATGAAGAATTAAAAGATTTAGCACGAAGTTATCGATATATTGATTTTAGGTTGTGTGCCATCTATCAGGTTGAAAATAAGAAAGACATTAACTTTTTATCTGAAATCAACCGACAAGGAATAATCATGGTTGGGAAGGGAAGCCATAGAGCTGTCTATTTTGTAGAAAAGGGCGGGTTTATATTGCAACCCTCAAAAGATAAACCTGTGGTAGTTAAGGTGAAGCTGTCGAAAGAGCAAAAAAGAGTGTTGGGCTTAGAGCGAGGAAAAGTTGAAAGAAATGCAGGTAATACGATGTTCCTGGATGAGTTGGGTTGTCAGCTAGCGAGTCATGCAAAATTAGATACTGATGTGGAAGTATTTGATGCGGCGTCTGTTTTTAATGAAGTAAATGAAAATCCTGAAATGTATGGATTTACTAGCGGATGTGCTATTTATTATCGGTTTAATAAATGTGAATCGCACATAAAAGGTAATGCGATCGTTTTAACTAAAACTGAAAAGGGTAAAATTGAAGCTTTATTTTTTCAGCAGGGAGAATTAGTAAAAAATGACGATGGAAAAGCCAGGAGCATAGTCTTAGACCTACCTGTAGAAGTTCGAAAACAATTAGACTTGAGTGTGGGGAATCAAGCAACGGGTATGCTTGAATTGGTAGGCGACGAACAAAAGCATACATCATGGCACACTCAAATCATTCAAGCGGCAGTCAAGGGATATCAAAACGGTTTTAATAAAAAGATAAAACTAACGAATATCTACACATCGATTTTATTACAGATGAAGAAATGTTTGCCTAATCAAGACCGGGTATTTTGGGACGATTTACATCCAACTATCTTAATACATTCGATGTTAGAGACAGTTTTTAGCATATATTTTGACAATCATTATAAGCTGCACTCGCCGCGGCAGTGGTTGGATGATATGGCAATTACTCAAAAAAATGAAGATACTGCGAAATTACTCTTTAAGTGCCACGAAGATCCTGAGATTCTTACATCAGGGCGCAATAACAAAAAAGTGCAGCGAGCTACATTCAGACAGTCAAAAATGGTAGCAGGCAGCGACTTAGTAAAGAAAAATGGCGGTGGGAGCTCGGCCCGGTTGTTGTCAGCAGATAAAGGGTTTTATCGTGCTTCATGCTTAATGCCCTACGTCTCTCGAGATACCTTTTTCAAAGCGACCTCCAATACGGAAGAGAAAGTAAGCGATGGACCTAAAAAGGTGCACTTTAGTTGCTAATCCTTTGACGAAATGATGTTAGCTGATTAGACTACGCGGTCTATGACTAAAAAAGAATTTACACTTACTTTGCAGGATAGCCGGCAGATAGCGCCTGCCGTTAAACACTTCACCTTTCATCGCGAGGATGGTGAGGCGTGTAGCTTTATTCCAGGCCAGTTTATTACCTTACATATTCCTACGCCCGAAAAAATATTGCGTCGTAGTTATAGCATCGCTAATAGTACGCATGAGGCGAGTGATAAAATAGAGTTTGCTGCATCCTATGTTCCTGAAGGAACAGCAAGCGACCTCTTATTCACGATGCAAGTGGGTGATAAGGTAACGGCAACCGGTCCTTTCGGTCGTTTGGTCTTGAGAGATGATCAGCCTGGCCGTTATATTTTTGTAGCGACGGGGACGGGTATTACGCCCTATCGAACCATGTTATCTGAACTTGCAGACCGTTTTAAACAACGCCCTGGGTTTAAAGTTGTTTTATTATTTGGTGTGCGTAAGCCTGAGGATTTGTTATATCGTGATGAATTTACCGCATTTGCACAAAAAAATTCTTGGTTTGAATTTCGTGCCTACTACAGCCGTATTAAACTAGAACAACGTTTACCTTATGAATACGAAGGCCGTGTGCTTAATGCTTTTAATGAGATTGAGCCGAACCCTAAGCAGGACATCGTTTATTTATGCGGCAATCCGAATATGGTAGACGAAGTATTTTCTCTTTTAATCAATACCCATAGTTTCCCTTCGGAAATAATCCGACGCGAAAAATATATTTCATCTAATTAAACTACGCTGCCATAAAAATACTTTTCTAAAGCGAGTATTTTTAGGCAGTGGTTTCTTCAGCAGCAATTTCTTCAATTTGATCTAGTAGAGATACCATCTCCATGGCTGCATCGACCGCTTCAGCCCCTTTATTAATACGTGCCAAGGCTTGTTCTTCATCGTCGGTGGTTAATACGCCAAATATCACAGGGATATTTTCTTCTAATGCTACTTTTTGGCAGGCATAACTGACTTGTTGACAGACATAGTCATAATGATTGGTTTCACCGCGAATGACAGCACCTAAACAAATGATTGCCAGGTAGTTGGCGTCGGAAAGCGCAAATTGTTGTGCGGCAAGACCGAGCTCTATAGCACCCGGTACTCTAACCACAGTGATATGTTCTTCGGGAAAATTAAGCATTTGTAAGCGAGCTAATGCGCTTTCTAGTAACGCTTCTGTAATTTCTTCATTAAAGCGGCTGACGACAATGGCTAGTTTAAATGCTTGTTCAGGATGAGAAAAATGAAAAGGTTTTGCAGTGATTTCTTGTATTTTTTTCATAAGTAATTGTCCTTTTTATATTATAGATTAAGAAGATGGCCTAATTTGCTTTGTTTCGTTTTTAAGTAGGCCTGATTTGTTTTGTTGGGTTTAGCAATTAATGGAATACGTTCTGTTACGGTGATCCCTTGTTGTTCTAAATCAGTTATTTTTCGTGGATTGTTAGTGAGCACTTTTACGGTAAGTTGTTTAAGCTGGCGAAGAATTTGTGCGCCTATCCAATAATCACGTTCATCACTACCAAAACCTAATTTCTGGTTAGCTTCCACGGTATCAAAGCCTTGGTCTTGTAACGCGTAGGCTTTAAGTTTATTGAGTAAACCAATGCCGCGTCCTTCTTGACGAAGGTACAATAATGTTCCGCCTTGTTGGCTGATCTGACGCAATGATTCATGTAACTGCCAACCACAATCGCAACGCGCAGAACCAAAAATATCACCGGTAAAACATTCGGAATGGATACGTACCAGGGTGGATGGATCAGTTTGGTGAGGGTTGTCTTTTATGATGGCTAAATGGTGATGTTGGTCAAGACAACTTTCAAATAATTTGATGGTTAAATCACCATAGTCTTCAGTGGGTAACCCAATAGAAGCAATTTCTTTGACTAGGGACTCTGTTTGTAATCGATAGTCTATCAATTCGCGGATTGATAAGAGGGTGAGTTGATGCTGTTCTGCAAATTTTTGCAAATCAGGGAAACGGGCCATACTGCCATCAGCATTCATGATTTCACAAATAACCGCTGCGGGTGTTAAGCCGGCTAAACGCATCAGATCAGTACCACCTTCAGTTTGTCCCATACGCTCTAAAACGCCGCCTTTGCGTGCACGTAAAGGAAAAATATGGCCGGGCATGACGATATTTTTCGCGGTACTTTGAGGGTCGACCGCTACTTTAATGGTATGTGCTCTATCGGCCGCTGAGATGCCTGTTGTAACACCTTCAGCGGCTTCTATAGAAGCGGTAAAGGCGGTATTGAAAGGGTTTGTTGAGTGTTCCACCATCATAGGGAGTTGTAAGCGCTGAATATCCGCGTCCTGCAAGGCGAGGCAAATTAAGCCCCGTGCATGTTGGGCCATAAAATTAATTGCTTCAGGTGTCACCTGGTCAGCCGCAAGGATTAAATCGCCTTCATTTTCGCGATTCTCATGGTCAAACAGGATAACCATCTTGCCTTGGCGTAAATCGTCTAAAGCACGATGGATAGTGGAAAAAGAGGTAGTATTCATAGCAGCGCTTATTTTATTAGTTATCGAGTGTCTTGAGGCTGATTATACTCCTATTCTTAGGGCCAATTGAATATAAAACAACTATCTGGGCCTAAAAGGATAGGGGCGGCAGGTTTTGCCTTGGAGAATACCTGGGGGTCAGTAAAGGCATTTTGGGCATCCTGCCCTAACCAGAGAGGGGCAACATAAATAAAAGCACGTTGTAATAGCTGATTTTGCGCAAACGATTGAAAGCAATGGCCTCCGGCCTCTACCCACAGGTCATGATGCCTATCTTGCCCAATATGTTTAAGAACATCATCTAAATTAAGGCTTGCCAGATTGGTTTTAATGCCAACCAGCTGAACATTATCGCGATGATATTCAATTTGTTTTTTACTACTTAAATCCATTTTGTGAAAAAGCGTAATTTTTTTTGCGGTATTAAAAACATGTGCTGATAATGGCGTATTTAATTCACTATCTAAGATGTAAAGCGGTTTTGAAATAGTCGCGTTATCTATTCGTACATTCAATAAGGGATTATCGTTAGAAATTGTTTTTGCCGTGCTTAAGATGGCATCAGCACGCTGACGTTGCTGATGCGTAAATCGTTGTGCCGCTTCGCCGGTTAGTTGTATGCGTTGCCCATGCTGTCCGGCTACTTTTCCATCTAAGCTAATGGCCAGTTTTGCAGTGACAAAAGGTTGTTGATGTTTCCACCAAAATTGATAGCTCGCATAAAAATCGTCGATTTCTGGTAAAGATTGTTGAGTGCAAACAATGCCGGCTTGTTGCAATTGCTGATCAGAATGATCGCTGACAGCCGGGTTAGGATCTCTAAACGCATAAACCACCTTAGCAATTTTTTTGGCAATCAAGAGCTGGGTGCAAGGGGGTGTTTTCTTTGCGGTATGGCAACAGGGTTGCAAAGTAACATACAGTGTGGCGCCTTTCGCAACAGAGGCATCAATTTTATTTAAGGCCTCTACTTCAGCATGTGCAGACCCGCTAGCCAAATGATAGCCGCTGGCTATCACCTTTCCATCTTTAACCAGTACAGCACCCACACAGGGATTTGGCGCACAAAAACCACGGCGCAGTTTAGCAAGTTCGAGTGCTTGTTGGAGATATGTTATGTCTAGATTATTCACAAGTGGGATAAAGCATTAACTAATTTTTCATGGAAGGTATCCGCGCCACGGTTGCTCATGATAACAATGTGATCATGGGGCTTGGTTTCCTTACTTACACTTTCTACCACTGTTGCTATGGAATCACAAATTTGCATGGGGACAGCGGGATTTTGTTCAACACACCAATCCTGGTCAGGCGTTATTAACCATACTTTATCGGCCTCTTTTAAGGAGGGACCTAAGGTCTTACTATGTACACCCGAGCGCATCGTATGCGTACCACACTGTAAAATCACTAAAATCCGTGCTTTGCCTACACGTTGACGTAAACCGGCGAGTGTGGAGGCAATAGCGGTAGGATGATGGGCAAAATCATCATAAAGCGTTATTTCATTAATTTGCTTATAAATTTCTAAACGGCGCTTAATACCTTGAAATTGGTTTAGTGCTTCAATGGCTTGGCTAGGTTTTATGCCAATATGATTTGCAGCGGCAATCGCATTAAGGGCATTTGCAACGTTGTGTTTACCTAAGAGATTCCACTTAACGTCGTCTTGCTCTTTATGATTGAAAGCTACGGTAAATTGACTTCCATCAGGTTTTATAAGCGTTGCATGCCAACTTGAATCCGTTCCTGTGTACGCAACCGGTGTCCAACAGGCTTGTGATAGTACCGCTTGTAAATTTTTATCTTCTTTTGGGCTAATAATTAAGCCTTCACTGGGGATAGTGCGTAGTAAATAGGAGAATTGTAATTTAATGGCATTTAAATCAGGGAAAATATCCGCATGATCAAACTCAAGATTATTTAAAATGAGTGTGCGCGGATGATAATGAATAAATTTAGATCGTTTATCAAAAAAAGCCGTGTCGTATTCATCGGCTTCGATGATGAAAAAAGGATCGCTGCCTAATCGCGCGGATGTTTTAAAGTTTTTTGCAACACCACCTATTAAAAATCCAGGGTTTAAGCCTGCGTAATCGCTTATCCAGCTGAGTAAACTGGTTACCGTTGTTTTACCGTGCGTACCCGCGACAGCTAAAACATGCCGACCTTGTAGCACATTCTCTGCTAACCATTGCGGGCCTGAAATATAGGGAATTCCTTTATTGAGAACATATTCTACACAAGGATTCCCGCGTTTCATGCTATTGCCCATAATCACGATATCAGGCGACGTAGAGAATTGATTGAGATCCTCGTAGCCTTCAAAAATAGAGATGCCTTGTTCTTGCAAATGCGTGCTCATAGGCGGATAGATGTTGGCATCGGAACCCGTGACGGTGAATCCCTTTTCTTTTGCCAATAGGGCAATGCCTGCCATGAAGGTGCCGCAGATACCTAAAATGTGAAGTCGCATGTGAATACCTAGAAGATCAAGCGTGTTTTAGCTGTGTTTTGAAAGAAGTCTAATTTACGATTTCGCAAATTCAAGCACAATGGTTATATTACATGTCTTTTAATCTTTTAAGTTAACTGGAGAGTGAGCGAGATGTCAAAGAAAAATGCTTTTTATGCGCAGTCAGGTGGGGTTACCGCGGTTATTAATGCGACAGCGTGGGGCCTGATTGAAACGGCTAGGCAACATAAAAGTAAAATAGGCAAAGTATATGCGGGTTCTAATGGAATAATCGGTGCTTTAACAGAAGATTTGATTGATACCAGCAAAGAAACGGCTAAAGCGATTGCTGGATTGCGCTATACACCAGGCGGTGCATTTGGTTCTTGTCGTTATAAGTTAAAGGGTTTAGAAGAAAATCGTGCTGAATATGAGCGTTTATTAGCCGTATTTTCAGCGCATAATATTGGTTATTTTTTTTATAATGGTGGTGGGGACTCTCAGGATACGGCACATAAACTTTCTTTGTTAAGTAAAGAGCTAGCTTATCCTTTAACGTGCATTGGTATTCCTAAAACTGTCGATAATGATTTACCATTTACCGATAATTCACCGGGTTTTGGCTCGGTTGCAAAATATATTGCTATTTCTACGCGTGAGGCAGGTTTAGACGT
Source organism: Rickettsiella endosymbiont of Dermanyssus gallinae (assembly GCF_019285595.1). Lineage (NCBI taxonomy): Bacteria > Pseudomonadati > Pseudomonadota > Gammaproteobacteria > Legionellales > Coxiellaceae > Rickettsiella > Rickettsiella endosymbiont of Dermanyssus gallinae. Next base: position 1,468,865 of record NZ_CP079094.1, on the reverse strand, counting down.
AGCCTCTATGTGCGCGACTTCAACAAAAGTTTTTATTATGGAAGTCATGGGGCGTCATACAGGATGGATAGCGGCTGCCAGCGGTTTAGCAGCGGAAAACCAAGGTGAGCCACCACATATTATTTTATTTCCTGAAATCGCGTTCAATGAAGCTAAGTTTTTAGATCGCGTCAATAAAACCGTGAAACGTTATGGTTATTGCGTCATTGTGTTGGCTGAAGGGGTGCGCGATGCAAATAATGAGTTTTTAGTTGAATCTAAAAGTACCGATGCCTTTGGTCATAAGCAGCTAGGTGGTGCAGCACCCACCATAGCCGAATTAATTAAGTCTAAATTAGGATTTAAGTACCATTGGGCATTACCCGATTATTTACAGCGTTCAGCTCGGCATATTGCTTCTGAAGTGGATGTAACGCAAGCCTATGCCTTAGGTAAAGCGGCGGTTGAGTTCGCTATTAAAGGGAAAAATGCTGTGATGCCAATTATTGTAAGAAAATCGGGGAAACGTTATCAGTGGACTATTGGCGAAGCCAAGCTGGCTGATGTGGCAAACCAAGAGAAAAAAATGCCACGAAATTTTATTAGCGCCGATGGTTTTCATATTACACCCCGTTGCCGAGAATATCTCTTACCCTTGATTCAGGGTGAAAATTACCCTCCGTATAAACAAGGCTTGCCTGATTATATGCACCTAAAAAACCAAAAAATAGCGAAAAAGCTAAAAAAATACCTCGTTAAATAATAAATTCATTTTTTTTTCTTATCTAAAAAGGTAATATATATTACCTTTTATATTACTTTTCTTGACATTTATAGGAGGTCACGCAGGGTATAAGTTTACTTGGCGGGTCATAACAATAACTTTAATAAAAGCTATGGCATGAATGTAAAAGATATTAGACGGAAGAATTTACGGAGATTGGCACGTTCGGTAGGTGGAATTACGGATTTATCGGAACGTTTGGATCGTTCGCAAAGCCAAATAAGTCATTTAATTGGGAATAGCCCGATTAAAAATATTGGAGATAGATTGGCGAGCCATATTGAAAGTGTATTTAATAAACCCCACGGTTGGTTAGATCATGAACATAGCGTAGAAGAGGAAGAGGGCCTATATAGCGGTTCTAAGAATAATCAGCCTAGCTATCAAGTCCCTCTATTAAGTGCACAGGAAGCAAAGGATCGATTTGTACAATTATCTAAACTACCTCTCAAAGTTTACTCAAATTATATCAGCACTAATATTCCTTTGAGTTCGGATGCGTTTGCTATTCGAGTAGAAAACGATTGTATGGAAACGGCACAAGGTCCCAGTTTCCCAAAGAACTGTATTATCGTTTTAGATACCAATTGTGTTCCGCATGGTGGCGCTTTTGTGCTGGCGCGCTTAAAACAAGGCACAGGGGCTACTTTGCTTTTTAGGCAATTAGTGGTTGATGGTAATCAACGCTATTTAAAGGCATTGAATCTTCACTACCCTTTAACGGAAATGCAAGCGGATGACGCAATCTGTGGTGTGGTGCGTTTTATGCTAATGGAATTTAATAAATAAACGGTGTGTGTTGGTTGAGAAGGCCGCATTCATGTCATTGAATCATACGTTCTTATTAGCAAGGGTTTGTTTTCGCCTTTTATAGCTAATGCGGCGGCAAAATCAGCCTGCAACGTTAAAGAAAGGATAGTGCATGATTCCTTATCTTTAGTTATATCTATTTGCTTTTTGTTAGCCTTATATTTAGACAAAGGATGTGTTCCTAAGCGCCGTCCCACTGCCTTTAGGAAGGCTTCATTACGTACCCAGAGGTCGAAAAAAGTATTTAATTTTTCTTCGCCCTGTAAATTTTTTAGTTGTTCATAATCCTGCGCAGTGAAAAATCGATAGGCGATTTTATCCAGATGTTTTCTTGGTGTTTTATATTCGATATCAATACCAATAGGCGTATCCCATGCAAAAGCGAAAGCGACTCTATTTTGTGAATGAGATAGATTAAATTCTATTTGCCGAGGTGAATGATTAACAAAAACAGGTTTGCCAGATTGAGTATATGAAAAAATTATTTTTTCGGGAGATTGCCCACTATAGGCAGATAGTAGCTTGCGTAAAATGCCCCGGCTTAATATAAAACGTTGACGAAGCGCCAACGCTAAACTTTCTGCTCGTATCATCTCCTCTGCAGAAAGCCAAGTTTGGAAAAGCGTATAGTGTTTGATGTGCTGTTCGAGCGTAGTATGCCAAACATGAACATCTTTATCTAATCCTGTTTCTATAGTGCACCTGTGTTTCTAAAAAATCTATTAAACCCTAATACTACTCGTACTTGAAAATACGAACAATTAAAAAATTACTCTTCATTTATGCGTTAATACATTGCCATTAAATTTGCGTTATACTAGATGTGGTAAAGGAAATAAAAAAAATGGAAAATCAAGCCAGTCATCATTTTTCTCAGTATTTAATAACAGAAGGAATCGCCACTAAGGAGCAGCTTGCGTTTGTTTTGAAAGAAGCGAGGCATCAGCAGGTATCATTTATTAGTTGTTTAATTAATGATAAAACAATCGATTCTTCGCGGTTGTTAACCGGATTAGCCCATGCATTTTGCTTAGCTAGCGTTGATTTAGATACCATTGATCCGTTGCAACTGCCTGGCGATGTTATTGAAGAAAGCTTACTACAAAAATATCAAGTATTACCTTTATGGCAAGAGAAAGAAAAATTGGGTTTGGCTATCGCGGATCCAACACAGCAAGTAGCAATCGATGATATTAGCTTTCATACTGGATTAAGCATTGAAAAAATATTAGTAGAGCCAGAAAAGTTAAAACGGTTACGAGAGAAGGTAACAAAAAAATCGAGCACTTTTATTCTAGAGAAACAGGAGGCGATTTTAACGTTTTCTGATAGTAATAAGCCGCTAGATAAAAACACGGATAGTGAAATAGCGATTATTCAGACAGTTTCCCAATTATTGCAGTCTGCCATTGAACGCGGCGCCTCGGATGTACATGTAGAGCCTTATCACGATCATTTACAGATTCGATTTAGAATAGATGGCTTATTGTATTTAGCGGCTAAATTTCCTGTTGCTTTGACACAACGCATTATTACGCGGTTTAAAATCATGTCGCAGCTCGACATTGCTGAGCGACGTATTCCTCAAGATGGGCGTTTTCAAGTAGCGGATATTAATCATCGAAATATTGATTGTCGTATTAGTACGTGCCCAACGCTGTATGGAGAAAAGTTAGTCATAAGGATTTTAGATAGTAATAAAATGCTGCTGGAAGTCGATAAACTTGGGATGACGATAGAGCAAAAAAACTGTTTTTTGCAAGCATTACAATGTCCACACGGCATGGTGTTAGTGACAGGTCCTACGGGTAGCGGAAAAACCATTACGCTGTATACCGCCTTAAATTTTTTAAATACTTCACAACACAATATTTCTTCTGTAGAGAATCCTATAGAAATAGTTTTGCCCGGGATTAATCAAGTCAATATCAACCCAAAAATAGGCTTAGATTTTGCAAAAGTATTAAGAGCATTTTTACGCCAAGACCCCGATATCATGATGGTAGGCGAAATGCGCGATCAAGAAACAGCAGAAATTGGGATTAAAGCCGCACAAACGGGCCATTTAGTTTTATCAAGTTTACATACCAATAGCGCGGCAGAAAGTTTAGTACGTTTACTTAATATGGGCATTCCTGCTTATAACGTGGCTTCCTCTCTCAATTTGATTATTGCGCAACGTCTAGAAGACGTTTATGTGTGCACTGTAAAATAAAAGATGAATTACCCGAAAATGTTTTATTAGCATTGGGTTTAAGTCATGAAGAAATAAAATCGAATCTACTTTTTTCCGCACAAGGATGTGCAGAATGTACGGAGGGTTATCGCGGACGTACAGGTATTTTCGAAATGTTATTGATCACGGATGAAATAAAAAGTTTAATTTTAAAAGGTTGTAACGCTCAGGAAATTGCACGGTATGCGCAGACTACAGGGATGCAAACCCTCTATGATTCAGCACTTGAAAAAGTTAAACAAGGCGAAATCAGTTTACTAGAAATGAAACGGATTATTAAAGATTAGATTAAAAGTTTTTTATGTTTAATATCGTGAAAATATATGTATGGGACGGGATAACACAAGCAGGGAAAGCTTGTAAGGGTAAAACCTTACTGTCGGATATTCGATTATTGCGAGTAAAATTACGACAGGAAGGCATTATTCTTAAGCATAGCAAATGCAAATATAACGTCATTATCAGCAAAGGTGTTAAGGAAAAAGAGCTATTTATTTTTACGCGCCAAATAGCGCGATTGCTCCAAGCAGGTCTTCCCTTAGTGCAAATACTTGAGATATTAGAAGGTAATATCAATAATCTACTGCTTAAGGAATTTGTTAATCAGTTAAATTTCTGTATAAAAAATGGTTATTCCCTGACAGAAGCCTTACAAAAAAATCACCCTTATTTTAGTGAATTCCATTGTCGCTTGATTGCATTGAGAGAAAGGACATCTAATTTAGATCTCATGTTATCGCGTATTGCTGAGCATATGCAAAAAAATTTAAAGCTAAAGGCAGCGTTAATCAATGCGCTTATTTATCCTTGCATTGTTATAGGCGTTGCTAGTTTTGTTTTTTTAGCTTTGTTAATGGGTGTTGTGCCACAGTTTGAACAAATTTTTTCCGAAGTAGGCGCACAATTACCTTTTCTAACGAGAATAGTGATTTATTTATCCCAGTTTGTAGGATCAATTGCTGTTTTTGCAGCATTATTTTTTTTAATAGTGACGGTATTATTTATTTTTTTAAAGAAAAATTATCCTATCGTTGCAATTAATCAGGATCAGTTTTTAATAAAAATACCCTTGCTTAAAACTGTTTTATCAGAAGTAATAACGGCTCGTTTAAGTAGAGCCTTAGCAACGGCATTACTTTCTGGATTGCCTTTACTTGATGCGTTACAGGCTATTGCGGGCATGACAAAAAATTATGTGTATAAAAACGCTATTTTATCAAGCTGCGAATTGATACAGAATGGTGAAAGCTTTTATCAAGCATTATTTCTGCAAAAGATCCTAGCGCCCGACGTATTACAACTCATTAAATTAGGCGAAGTTTCAGCGAGTTTAGCTGAGATGTTGAATAACGTTGCGGATATTTATGAGGAAAAAATTGACTATTTTGTGAATAATTTGTCTAAACTTGCGGAACCTTTATTAATTATTATTTTAGGCGTCATGATAGGCGGCTTAATGATAGCCATGTATTTGCCAATTTTTAAACTGGGGAGTGTTATTTAAATGGATTGGATTATGTGGATCAGTATTGGATTTTTTAACTTATTAATTGGTGGTTTTCTTACTGTGTTAGTATACCGATTGCCTTTAATGTTACATCTTCAATGGCAAAGGGAGGAGTCAGTCTTCGTTATGGATAGAAATAAATTAGCCACACCTTTTAATTTTATATTACCTTCATCACACTGCCCAGAATGTAAACGGCCATTAAATTTTTTTTATAGGTTACCCTTATGTGCCTATCTATTTTTAAAAGGGAAATGCGCTTATTGTAGGAGAAAAATCCATCTTCGTTATCCCCTGATTGAAATGCTGACTTTAATATGTTCTGTCGTGGTGGCGTATCGATTTAATTGGAGTATACAAATGTTCGGGGCACTCATTTTGACATGGGGGCTTATTGCACTGAGTGGAATCGATTTTGAGCACGGGCTATTGCCTGATATTTTAGTATTGCCTTTATTGTGGTTGGGTCTTAGTTTAAATGCATTTCATGTGTTTGTTGCGCCAGCAGCGGCTATTTTAGGTGCCAGTGTTGCTTATCTCAGTTTGTGGATAGTGGCAAAGAGTTATCAATACCTCACTAAAAGAGAAGGGATGGGGCAGGGTGATTTTAAGTGTTTCGCATTACTGGGTGCTTGGTTGGGGATTCATGCGCTGATTAAGATTTTGTTAATTGCCTCTCTTTTAGGGTCGCTCATCGGTTTTGTTTTATTAATGAAGCAAAAAAACAATAACTTTCAAAAAGCGATACCTTTTGGACCATTTTTAGCCATTGCAGGATGGTTTAGCTTACTTTTATAGACTCACGCGTATAGACTCACGCGCTCTAATACTCAAACTTCACTGGCCGTGTCATCAATCTTTTTATCCTGATGATTTCATCGTATGATGTTCATTTAGTCATTTAGTCATTTTATTGCTATAAATAATCAGGAACCCATAGATGTCAGATTCAGTCAATTCTTTTTCTCCTATCGCCGTATTAGGCGCAGGTGCGTGGGGAACCGCATTAGCTCTTCATTTGGCACGTAATGGTCAAGCCGTTAAGTTATGGGCGTATGAAAAAGAACAGGTCGAGCAAATAAACACAACGCGTTATAACACACGCTATTTGCCTGAGCAGAAACTCCCGCCATCGATTGTTTTTTCCCACGATTACGAAACGGTTCTTGCGGATGTAAGGGATATTTTAATCGTTGTTCCCAGTACAGCCTTTCGAGCGACCTTACTGGCTATCAAACCGTTGTTAAAATCAACGCAGCGTTTGCTATGGGCAACAAAAGGTTTGGATGAAGATAAACATCAATTGTTGCATGAAGTGGCCAGTGAAATACTGGGTGACATGGATATGGCGGTTCTCTCAGGTCCTAGTTTTGCTAAAGAAGTGGCGATGGGGTTACCAACTGCCGTAACCATTGCCTCGAAGCAACAGGCGTTTGCTAATGATCTACAGCAGCGATTTAGAAGCGACAAATTTCATGTAGAGTTAACAAAAGACGTGGCAGGTGTTGAGTTAGGCGGGGCAGTAAAAAATATATTGGCGATTGCGGTAGGGATGACAGAAGGTTTGGGTTTTGGTGCAAATGCAAAAGCGGCTTTGATGACACAAGGGTTATCAGAAATGATTGCATTAGGTATTAAATTAGGCGCAGAACAAGAAACCTTTTTAGGGTTGTCTGGCTTAGGCGATTTAATATTAACATGCACGGATAATCAATCGCGCAATCGTCGCTTAGGTTTAGCCTTAGGGCAAGGCAAAAGGTTGCAACAAGTACAAAAAGAGATTGGTACCACTGAAGGAACAGTTACCGCTAAAAATGTCTTTTATTTACTGGGAAAATATAAAGTTAAGCTGCCAATTTGTGAATCCGTTTATCGTGTTTTATACGAAGAGAAAAAACCACAATTTCTTTTCGATACGTTTTTTAATCAATAAATAGTATTTATTTTTGCTTTACCCAATTAATAAGGCCTCCAACGAGTAATACTTCTAGCTCGCGGGGACTTAAGCTGTGGTGCAGTGTGTAGGTTTTATCCTTGGTTTTATTATTCACTTTAATGGATTGTGTTTTTTGAATAGTTTGCTGAACGTTAGCTAATTCTAAAATATCATTTTGATCGATATCGTCATAATCGGCGGGATTTTCAAAAACAAGTGGTAAAATTCCAAAGTTGATGAGGTTTTGTCGATGAATTCGTGCAAAACTTTTTGTAATCACAGTCTGCACACCTAAAAAACGTGGCGCAATTGCCGCATGTTCTCGACTTGAACCCTGACCATAATTATCACCACCTACAATAATTGATCCCGTTTTTTGATATTTCAATGCACGTTTGGGATAGTCAGGATCAATTTGATCAAATACAAATTGGCTAATACCTGGAATATTGCTACGGAAAGGTAATATTTTAGCGCCAGCCGGTAAAATAGTATCGGTAGAGATATCATCACCTAGCTTAATTAAAACTGGGCCTTCAATCGTTTGTGATAAAGCACTAACTTCGGGTAACGGTTGAATATTGGGACCTTTAACTAATTTCGTGGAAGCATTAATGTCCTGGGGTGTAAGTAACATGCCTGTATTAATAATAATTTGTCCAGGTTCTTTAAAACGTATAATTGCCTTTCTCCCTAAAGTGCTTGGATCCGTGATGACACCTGTGAGAGCCGAAGCAGCGGCTGTTTCGGGGCTGCAAAGATAGACTTGATCGTCTTTTGTGCCTGGTCGACCCGGAAAATTTCTTGGCACTGTGCGTAAACTAATTTTTCCTGTGGCGGGTGCTTGGCCCATACCAATACAACCATTACAACCGACTTGATGAATACGACCACCCGCATGAATGAGTTTTTCTAAGATGCCTAATTTCACCATGTTCTCTAAAATTTGTCGGGAAGCCGGATTAATATCCAAAGAAACACCAGGGAATATTTGTTTTCCTGCAATAATTTCCGCAGCAATCGCAAAATCCCGTAAGCCAGGATTAGCAGATGAATCAATCATCGCTTGGTAAATAGGTCGTCCTGCAACCGATGAGACAGGAAAGCATTGTGAAAGCAATGCGAAGTCGAAGAGCCCGCGATAGGCGTGCGTTGACGGGCGAAGCAGGAAACGCATCACGCCGTAAAGTCATTTGTGGGAGGCACGGGCATGAACTCCGAAGGAGTGAGTGCGTGCCGGACGCAGGACGTATCGCGGCCTAATTTCAGTCGCGTCATGCGAACGAATTTCGGGGACACGATGGCCGAAATTCTTCGGGAGCATAGCGACTCACTTGATCCTTAACAGGCACTACTTTTCCTGGGCTAGATGGCAATGCAATCATCGGTACTAATTCAGATAAGTTAATTTCCTCATGCTCATCATAGCTTGCGTTCGAATCGGCGATGATTTCTTGCCAATCATCCCCACGTTGTTGTGCTTGAAGAAACTCACGTGTTATTTCATCGGATGGAAATACAGAAGTAGTGGCGCCTAATTCAGCGCCCATATTAGCGATAACGTGTCTATCCATGGCGGATAAGTATTGTATCCCTGGACCATAATACTCAATAATTTTCCCTACCCCACCGTCTACATCATGTCGTCGCAAAAACTCCAAGATAATATCTTTAGCGCTAACCCAAGCAGGTAATTCTCCGGTTAATTTTACGCCCCAAATTTTAGGCATCTTGACATGAAAGGGCTGCCCGGCAATAGCCATGGCTACTTCAAGTCCACCCGCACCGATCGCTAACATGCCCATAGAGCCGGCGGCACAGGTATGGCTATCTGAACCAAGTAACGTTTTCCCTAGTTTACCAAAACGCTCCATATGTACGGGGTGACTAACGCCATTACCGGGACCGCTGTAATGTAAACCAAATTTTTTACACGCACTCAGTAAAAATAAATGGTCGTCGGCATTTTTAAAGTCAGTTTGTAATAAGTTATGGTCAACATACTGTACCGAGACTTCGGCTTTAGTGCGATCTAACTGCATGGCTTCGCATTCCAGCATTACCATCGTTCCTGTGGCATCTTGGCATAAGGTTTGATCGATCTTAAGGCCAATTTCATTACCGGGGATCATTTCGCCCGCAACCTTATGTGCGCTAATCAGTTTTTGAGTCACATTTTGAGCCATAATATTCCCCTAATGAAAACAAACTTAATATAGCTTTTATCCTTGAAGTTACAAAGAGTGACTGTCCTCGCTTTTGCAGGGACAGCGGTTCTAATACAAGCAAATATTCAAATAATCGATGATTAAAGCTTATATTGGCTGATTAGAAAATCTTATGCAAGAAGCTTCAAAAGACGTATGGAAAGACTTAAGTGGAAAATAAAACAATCTATAGTAAACTAAATTATTAAACTTAATGCCAGGGTTTCATTATGAATTTACCCGTTACGCGCTGGACGGACTTAATCGTTTTTTTTATATGCGTTTTATTTTTGGGAATAGCAAGCTATTTACAATATAGAGTAGGGCTTATTCCTTGTCCATTATGCATCATTCAGCGCTTTTTAATAACGCTCTTAGGGCTGTTATTTTTAATGGGGGCACTGTTTAATTTTTCAGCAATTACACGTTGCTGTTTGCATACACTCACTTTTCTATTGTCTGTTTTGGGTGCCGTGGTGGCGAGTCGCCAGCTTTGGATAGAGCATTTTCCTTCAGACCAATTAACAAGCTGCCAAGCGACGCTTGCACAATATAGTAGTTCTATCTATTTCCAAAAGATAATTGATTTATTTTTCCAAGGATCCAGTAATTGCGGAAATGGTAATTGGCATTTTTTAAATTTAAGTATGCCTATGTGGACATTACTATTTTTTGTGTTTTTAGCTGCGGTCGCTTTACGACAAGTTTATATTAACCGTCGTACGCATAAACAAAAATTATTTTTTTAAGCTTTTGCATTAATCGTTAGCAAATCAGTACTAAAATTAGTTTGTTTAAGGAGTGGTTTTTACATGAACATTCGTACTCTGCTAATCATCTTATTATTAATCCTTCCTAGCTTAGCCTCGGCACACCTTATCGGGGGTATTCGCAGAGCATTGCCCCCCGAATATTTGCGTGTACCACAATGGCAGCAGTGTGCAGGGAGCATCACGTGTGGTAGCGCACAATTCGTGTGTTTACCAAAATTAAAACCCTCGTTTTGCCCCTATCTATCTTGGCGACGATTAAAGAGCAAACATCGGATATCCGATTGTAGCGAAGGCTGTCAAGGTCTTGGCTTTGCTAGAACAGCAAAACCAAAACCTTGTAAGTAGGTAAATTATCAGGGTATAGGGATAACTAATTACCCAGACTTCCCAATGCTAAGCTTGAACCGATTTGTGCCAGTGGTTGTACTAAGAGAATTGTTAATAATTTTAAACCAATAATCAGAACCAGTGGTGAAAAGTCAAAACCTGAAAAATTGGGTAACATGCCTCGAATAGGTCTTATTAAAGGTTCACTAATACGTACCAATATTTCAATCAAAGGACCCTGTGCTAAGGGACTTACCCAACTTAAAATAGTTAAAGCTAAAATAGAATAGAAGAAGATATTAATCAGCTGGTTTAAAAGTTCTGCAAATGCAAGGATAAGTAATCCGCCCAAATGAGGTGTTGCACTAACTTGCAGCCAGACAAGAAAAGCAATTTTAATGGCTTCTAGACCTAATAAAAGTAGAATTGCGGCTAAATCCACGCCATAAAGATTAGGAATAATGCGACAAATAGGTTTAAGTGGCGGATTGGTGAGCTTGGCCACTAATACAAACAGTGGATTACGTGGATCAGTATGCACCCATTGTAATACAACACGTAAAAGCAAAATAAAAATATACAAATCAAAAAGGGATTGAAAAAGGAATAGACCCGCATGATTGAAGGGGTTTAGCATGATTATTTAACCTATTGTTATAGTTAGTTGTTTCTTATCTAAGTTTAATTCAGTATTAGCGCCTAAGGGTAGGCTACGGTTTGTTTCTCCGTGGCCAATACCAGGAATATGTAATACAGGAACACGTTGTTCATTTGCAAAACGTGCGAGTACAGCCTGTATAAGCGTTGCATCCTTGCTGTCCTGAGGTGCAATGAAATCACCCAGTAAAATAGCTTTTACGTGTTGTAAAATTCCAGAGTGTTGTAAATGCTGCAACATTCTATCAATGCGATAAGCAGATTCGTTTACTTCTTCTAAAAATAAGATTTTATCTTTTGTATCGATTTGCCAAGGTGTGCTAAGGCTGGTTTGTATGAGTGTCAGTGTGCCACCCGTTATCGGTGCTTTAATCAGCGTCGCGTGGTTCTGTTTTGGGTTGAGTGGAACCAGTGAAAATACGAGCTGGCTTAGTTCTCCAAAAATAAGTTTTTTAAATTCCTGAATACTGGCAGTATCAATGCGATCATGTGCCACTTGATTGGCAGAAGGCCCATGCAATGTTTGCCAATGCCATTGTTGTTGGAGGAATAAATGCAGTGTTGTGATATCGCTAAAACCAATAAATAATTTGTTGGTTTTAGGTGTTTTCAGCTTAAATAGCTCAGGAATTAAGCGCGTACAACCATAGCCGCCACGTACACACCAAACAGCACTGGATTCAGCATTGAATAAGGCTTCTTGCAGGTGTTTAAAACGATTTTCATCTGTATTGGCGCAAAGCAAATCCTCGCCTAATAGTTCAGGTGAAATACGAGGTGTGAGTTGCCAGTTTTTTAATAAGGTTTTTATTTGTGCCAGTGATTCAGGGGCACAACCACCCGCAGGTGCAATGATATCAACGGTTGCGCCAGGTGTTAAAAGTTTATAAGCTAAAGGTTGCATGGTTTAGTCGACTAAAAAGGAAATCGGCTTTCTCCGCCATCAACAGTGATGGTTGATTCTGTTATAAAGTTAGCACCAGCTGAGCTAAGAAATACAATCGGTGCAGCAATTTCTTCTGGTTTACCCATTCTACCTAAGGGAATAACGGATTCTCTTTTTGCTATAACTTCTTCTGCGCTCACTTTTGCATTTTTTGCCATGGTTTCTAAAATGTGATTCGTCTGCTCAGTACGGGTCCAACCGGTTAATATACTATTAACTAGAATATTATCTTTGGCTAACTCATCCGCTTGTGTTTTTGATAGCGCAACGACTGCAGAGCGAATTGAATTAGATAGCCCTAAATTTGCAATGGGATTACGAACAGAGGAAGAGCAAAGATGAATAATCCGACCCCATTTTTGTTCTTTCATGGTGGGGATGACCGCGCGTGATAAACGCACAGCGCTCATTAATGTTAGCTCAAAGGCTTCCTGCCATTTTTTATCGTCTAGATCAACGAAAGCACCTTTGGGTGGCCCACCTACATTGGTAATACAAATGTGTATGGTTTTAAACTGTTTAAGAACCGAATCAACCCAATGTTGAATAGCTTCTGCTTGAGTAAGGTCAACGGCTGTTGCTGAAATATCCGCATTAGTTTCATCCTGAATTTTTTTTGCTGCTTGTTCAATGGTCGCTTTATCACGAGCACAAATAGCAACGCGTGCATCTTCACGAGCAAACGCTAAGGCGGTTGCATAACCAATACCTTGACTTGCGCCAGCGATTAAAACAACTTTATTTTTAAGTTCTAAATTCATGGATAAACCTCGGACAATAATCTAAATATCTAAATTGTTAGCATCTATCGCGTTTTGTTGGATGAAATCACGACGTGGTTCAACTTGATCGCCCATTAAGGTGGTAAAGATTTGATCCGCTGTAATGGCATCTTCAATGGCAACACGTAATAGTCGACGTGTATTCGGATCCATGGTTGTTTCCCATAGCTGACTTGGGTTCATTTCCCCTAAACCTTTATAACGTTGTATGCCTTGTCCTCGTCTTGCTTCAGCGAGTAACCATTCATAGACTTCTTTGAAGTGACTGACGGATTGTTTCTTTTCGCCGCGTTGAACATAAGCCCCAGAATCAATTAAACCATTAAGCTGACTAGCCATCGTCAATAAACATTGATATTCGGGCGACTCAAAAAACTCATATGCAAATTTGTAGTTTGTGGCTACACCATGCGAACTACTAGTGATACACGGTAAAAAGACATGTCGTTCTGTGCTTTCATAGACGCTGATCTGGTACTGAACCGCTTCATTATTGGTTGTTTGCTGTAATTGAGTTTCCCATTGTTTGGTCCAATTCAATACAAGCTGTGAGTCTTTGAGTTGTTCAGTGGATAAAGCAGGCAGATCAAGCAATCTTTGTAGCGCATCGCTGGGATAACGTCGCGATAAATGCTGTACCACCGTTTGTGCTTTACGATAATCCGTGACGAGCTTTTCTAAACCCATACTTTGTATAGGCAAGCCATCGACGCTTGGATATAAAGCGGCATCATGTAATGCGGTTTGTATCAGATAATTTTGTAAGGCCGCATCATCTTTTAAATATTGTTCCTGCTTACCTTTTTTGATTTTGTATAAAGGTGGTTGGGCAATATAAATATTTCCACGCTGCAATAGCTCAGGCATTTGCCTATAAAAAAGCGTTAATAATAAGGTACGTATATGTGAGCCGTCGACATCCGCGTCGGTCATTATGATGATACGGTGATAGCGTAATTTGTCGGGGTTGTAATCATCTTTTCCGATGCCACATCCAAGCGCGGTGATTAAAGTGCCTACTTCTTCGGAAGATATCATTTTGTCAAAGCGCGCTTTTTCTACGTTTAGAATTTTACCTTTAAGCGGCAAAATAGCTTGATAACGACGATTTCGCCCTTGCTTAGCGGAACCACCGGCAGAATCTCCTTCGACGATAAATAACTCACAAAGTGCCGGATCGGTTTCTTGGCAATCAGCCAATTTCCCTGGTAAGTCAGCAATATCTAGCGCTGTTTTTCTACGTGTCATTTCACGTGCTTTACGGGCTGCTTCACGCGCACGTGCAGCATCAATTATTTTTGCGACAATGGCTTTGGCATCTTGGGGTGTTTCTAATAAAAACTCCTCAAGTTTTTCAGACATTAAGGCTTCAACTACACCTTTGACTTCAGAAGACACTAACTTGTCTTTGGTTTGCGAGGAAAACTTGGGATCAGGCACTTTGACTGATAGAACAGCAGTGAGTCCTTCACGTGTATCATCCCCGCTGGTGGTAATTTTTAATTTTTTATTCGTTGCTTCGCGATCGATGTACGTATTCAGAGTACGTGTTAATGCAGAGCGGAAACCAGCAAGGTGGGTACCGCCATCACGTTGAGAAATATTATTGGTAAAACATAGAATATTCTCTTGGAAGCTGTCATTCCATTGTAATGCTACTTCCACGGTCATGTCGTCACGTTCAGCGGTAAAGTAAAAGGGCTGTTTGTGTACCAGGGTTTTATTCTGATTTAGGTATTCAACGAATGCTTTTATACCGCCTACATATTTAAGTTCTATGCCTTCATTGCTACGTTCATCGTTGAGATTAATGGCAACGCCGGAATTTAGGAATGAGAGTTCACGTAAGCGTTTGAGTAGAATGTCATAGTGAAATTCATTATTGTGCTGAAAGATGGCTTTGCTTGGATAAAAGCGGATTTCAGTGCCTCTTTCTTGTGTTTCACCGGTGACGGCCAGCGGTGCAGTCGGTTCGCCTAACAAGTACGTTTGTTCATAAACTTTATTGTTACGGCGTATAGTTAATTTCAGTTTTTCTGATAAGGCATTTACCACCGAAACACCTACCCCATGCAAACCACCCGATACTTTATAGGAATTACTGTCAAATTTACCGCCCGCATGTAAAACGGTCATGATGACTTCAGCGGCCGATCGGCCTTCTTCCATGTGAATATCCACAGGGATACCTCGTCCATTATCTTTGACGGTCACGGAGTTATCACTGTGGAGGATTACATCGATTTGGGTGCAGTGACCGGCCAAGGATTCATCGATGGAGTTATCGACCACCTCAAAAACCATGTGATGCAGACCCGTTCCATCATCTGTATCGCCGATATACATCCCCGGTCGTTTTCGGACCGCGTCGAGGCCTTTAAGGACTTTAATGTTGGAAGAATCATAGGTAGGTTTTGGCATGCTTGATCCACCCGCTGGGGTTAAATTTTCTGCATTAGCATCTAACCCGGGTTCTATCGGGTTATTTAGGGTAGAGACGTTTTCAAACTCTGTACTAGACAAGGTATTTTCCCCGGAAATCTGATTTTTAATCGACATATGCGATAGGTTAAAAACGGGGAATTATACCATAAATTACCTTAATTTGACCGTTTTTATTTGAACGGAAGGCTTGGGCTAGGCGGCTGCTTTTGGCCCCCCAAAGCGATTTTTTGCAAAATGCCTTACCCGTTAATTTATTGACAGGAAAATCACTTGCCGCGATACTCTTGGCTTTTGTTTTGACGAGCCTGGTATGAATAGCAATGCGCTGCGTGAACTCTTCCTTAATTATTTTGCAGGGCAAGGCCATACGATAGTCCCTTCCGCCTCATTAATTCCAGCGCGTGACCCCAGCCTCTTGTTCACTAATGCGGGTATGGTACCTTTTAAAGACGTTTTTTTAGGCCTTGAAAAAAGGGCATATTCTCGTGCAACGAGCAGTCAGCGTTGTATGCGGGCAGGCGGTAAGCATAATGATCTTGAAAACGTGGGTTATACCGCAAGGCACCATACCTTTTTTGAGATGCTGGGGAACTTTAGTTTTGGCGATTATTTTAAGCGTGAAGCCATACAATATAGCTGGAAGTTTTTGACCGAAGTCTTAAAACTTCCGCCCGAGAAGTTATGGATTACCGTTTTTGAGGAAGACGATGAGGCAGCCGCTATTTGGCTGAATGAGATAAAAATCGACCCCGCACGTTTTTCCCGTTGTGGCAGCGACGATAACTTTTGGTCAATGGGCGATACGGGTCCTTGCGGACCTTGCTCTGAAATTTTTTATGACCATGGCCCGAGTATTGCTGGGGGTCCCCCTGGTTCTCCTACAGCAGATGGCGATCGCTACGTGGAAATTTGGAACCTGGTCTTTATGCAGTTTCAACGTGCGGCAGATGGTGCATTGAGCCCATTACCTAAGCTTTCTGTGGACACCGGTATGGGTTTAGAGCGCTTAGCCGCCGTGATGCAAGGCGTGACCAATAATTATGATACGGACTTATTCCAGCCGCTTATTAAGGCAGTCGCCGAGGAAGCGGGAATCAGTGATTTTGCAAATACTTCACTACGTGTGATAGCGGATCACATCCGTTCTTGTGCTTTCCTCATTTCTGATGGGGTTTTGCCTGGAAACGAAGGCCGTTCTTATGTTTTACGTAGAATTATGCGTCGAGCTATTCGGCATGGGCATAAGGTGGGTTTGGATAAGCCTTTCTTTTATCGTCTGGTTAAACCCTTGGCGGAGCAGATGAGCCAGGCTTATCCTGAATTAGAGAGAAAACAGCGATCCATTGAAAAAATCATCGTCCAAGAAGAACAGCAGTTTGCACGGACTTTAACGCACGGTATGAAATTATTTGAACAAGAAGTTGCTAAGCTGAAAGGTAAGAAACAGCTGCCAGGTAACGTTCTTTTCCGTTTGTATGATACCTATGGATTTCCAGTTGATTTAACGGCTGATGTCGCCAGGGAGCGTGGTTTAACAATCGATATGCCTGGCTTTGAATCTGAAATGCAACGGCAACGTAGTCAGTCGAAATCAGCGAGTCAATTTGCGGCAACACCTACTTTTTCCTTAAGTGGAAATTCGCCGACTGAATTTACCGGTTATAAAAAGTTATCACAAACTAAAGTTGCTATTGTGGAATTGCTAAAAGGCAATGAATTAGTTGAATCCTTATCGGAAGGCGATGAGGGGCATGTTGTGCTGCAAAAGACGCCTTTTTATGCAGAAAGTGGTGGCCAAGTAGGCGATGCAGGACAACTTGTTACTGAAAGCGCTGAGTTTTTAGTAACCGGCACTATAAAAAAGGGAGACATTGTTTTACATGTAGGACGATTAACGAAAGGTGCTTTAAAGAAGGGTGATAAAGTCAATGCAAACGTTGATATGGCTAAACGCCGTGCAATTACTTTAAATCATTCCGCAACGCATTTACTTCACGCCGCATTACGGCAAATTTTGGGTGAACATGTAATACAAAAAGGGTCGTTAGTAGAAGCCGAACGTCTACGCTTTGATTTTTCTCATACAAAACCGATCAGTTCAGAAACCTTAAAAGAAATCGAAGATCTGGTGAATCAGCAAATTCGTGCTAATTTTCCCGTCCAAACGGAAGTGATGTCACCCGAAGAAGCAAAACGTGGCGGCGCGATGGCAATTTTTGGTGAAAAATATGGCGATTCAGTGCGTGTATTGACGATGGGTGATTTTTCAAAAGAATTGTGTGGTGGAACCCACGTTTCACGTACCGGGGATATCGGTTTATTTAAAATTATTGGTGAAACAGGTATTGCTGCTGGTATACGCCGACTTCAAGCGGTGACGGGTCAAGCCGCCTTAAATTGGATTACATCCTTAGAAGAACAAACGAAACAATTAGCTAAACTTTTTAAAGCCTCTAACGATAATTTGCTCGAAAAAGCACAAAATGAGATTCAATCTAAGCAATCTTTGCAAAAGCAGATCGAAGAATTGCAGCGTTCTGTTGTGGGTATGATGGGTGATGAATTGGTTTCTCAGGCAGTAGAAATACGTGGTATTCAATTATTAATGAGCGAAATCAATGGTGTTGATATAACAGGATTACGTTATTTACTGGATCAGCTTAAAAACAAATTAAACCGTGCGGTGATTATTTTGGCGAGCACTGATCAAGGGCGTACACAGTTTCTTATCAGTGTGACTAAAGAGCTCACCGATCAAATTAAAGCCAATGAATTAGCTAATGAAATGGCAAAATTGATAGGTGGTAAAGGGGGGGGGCGAGCGGATTTTGCACAAGCGGGTGGTGATAACAGTGAAGGTTTGGAAATGGCTTTCAAAAGTGCGAAAAATTGGGTTGAGGCACATCTAAATGGCAACTATGCTTAGAATTGAATAAACACTTTATAGATAGATTTCAATGGCTTTAATCGTACAAAAATTTGGTGGTAGTTCAGTTGGTAATATCGACAGAATTCAACACGTCGCCAATAAAATTATCGAGACACGGGCGCAAGGTCATTCATTGGCTGTAGTCGTTTCAGCGATGGAAGGAGAGACTAATCGACTCATTTCACTGGCTAAAACCTTGAATGATCAGCCTGATGCAAGGGAATATGATTTATTATTGGCAACCGGTGAGCAGGCCGCAACGGCTTTGCTAGCGATGGCGTTGCTGGCACAAGGCTGTCCCGCACGTTCCTATAATGGGTTTCATGTTCCAATTTATACCGATAATCATCATAAAAAGGCGCGCATTTTAAATATAGACGAAAGCGTATTACGAGATGATATTGCGGCAGGTAGAGTGCCTATCATTGCCGGCTTCCAGGGAATTTCTGCAGAAGGCAATATGACCACGTTAGGTCGCGGCGGATCAGATACGACGGCAGCCGCTTTAGCAGCAATTCTAAAAGCCGATGAGTGCCAGATTTATACCGATGTGGATGGTATTTATACCGCGGATCCGCATGTGGTCTCACAAGCAAAACGTTTAGATAAGATTGGCTTTATTGAGATGACGGAATTTGCACGGGCTGGTGCAAAAGTAGTGCAACATCGTGCCGTAGAATTGGCGAGTAAATACCGCGTGCCACTACGTGTGTTGTCAAGTTTTCGTAAAGGTGCTGGCACCTTAATTCATCCCAATGAAGAGGATGTTGCCGTTGAAAAAGCAACCGTGACGGGTGTAACAGCAAGTCGTCAGGAAGCTAAGATGACCATACAGGGGTTGTCTTGTCAGAAAGAAGCTTTAACACGGTTTTTTTCCTTATTAAATGACGCGCGTATAGAAATTGATATGCTAACACAGCAACTGACTTCCGATGCGCGTATGGATATCACGTTTACTTTATCCAGGGCAGACTATCAGCAAGCAGAACACGCACTGCAAACCTTAGTTAAAGACGGATATGCACAAGCCGTGGTAGGGGATCGAAAGGTAGCGAAGCTCTCGATTGTGGGTGCGGGGTTGCATTCGCATCCGGGGATTATGCATACCCTATTTCATGCCTTAGGCGCTGAAGGGATCGCTATCATTTTAGCCTTATCTACCGCATTAAGAGTTTCGCTGATAGTGGATGAATCTCAGGTAGTTCGTGGCATACAAGTATTGCATCATGCGTTTAATTTAGGGAAAGAATAGTGTTTTTATCGGGGTGGATTTGTTTGATTTTCAAAAAATCAAACAAATGACGGTATTTTCAAGCAATTTAGTTAGGAGGCAGGCTTACTTTTTTAAAAAATATCGATAATTTTTGTAGTTTATTAAGTTTTCCTTAAGGTTTGGTTAGTAGACTGGCTAAGCGAATATCTATATGTAGGTACGATGCCCTTTTTGTTAACTAAAAAACGGATTAGGTAGTACATATAGGTCAATTAAATGAGTCAACTAAAGGAGAATCATAAAGATGCTTATTTTGACACGGCGTATCGGAGAAACACTTATCATTGGTGATGATGTGACAGTGACTGTACTGGGCATTAAAGGCCATCAAGTAAGATTAGGAATTAACGCACCTAAAGAAGTTTCTGTTCATCGCGAAGAAATCTATCACCGTATTCAAGAAGAAAAACAAAAATCTGATGGAAACGTTGTTGAAGAAGATCTAGGCGAAGAAGATAAACTCTAAAAAAATGGACAGAACTATTTTATAAAATAGTTGGTAGTGCTATACTCGCCACCCTCAATCTAGGAGAGATGGCCGAGAGGCTGAAGGCGCTCCCCTGCTAAGGGAGTATGGGCTTTAAACCCCATCGAGGGTTCGAATCCCTCTCTCTCCGCCAGGTAAAAAGCGCCCGTAGCTCAGCTGGATAGAGTACTAGACTACGAATCTAGTGGTCGGGAGTTCGAATCTCTCCGGGCGCACCAGCATCCTTTATTTTTCAATAACTTACCTACCTAAAAGTCATCAATCCTAAAATTTGAACTAAATAATAGTTTGTACCCATAATAATTTAGCGCTTATTAACAGCGCGGTAGTAATGATTTTTAATAGCGAGTCGCCGTAGTGTATCGCTTGATTTAGGGAGCCTAGGGACTTTGCGAAAAATTGAATTTGAAGGTGTGATACAAAGTCTGCTTAAATTAATGCTTAGCGGTTTTTTAGCAGCGCTTAAAATAGATTAAAATGCCCCATAATTAAATAGCCCGCCTGCTCGCGTCTTTTTATCAAGTAATAGTTGGCAATGTTGGTTAAAGTCTTTTTTGCTAACCGGTTGATTGATGCGCTGGATCATTTTTTGATAAAAATCAGTTAGTTTTACAATAAAGATTTCTGGTTCCGTTGCGATTAAATCAAATATATTGGTATGAAGCAGCCACGCTATATCGTCAATCGTGATGGGTCGAGTGAAAGTAAATTTTAAATAATGTAACTCTCGAAAATATTTTTCAAAAAAACTTTTTGGCAGGTTTTCATATTGTTCGCCAAATTCAGCAACTTCTTTTAAATCTTGTTTTAAATTAGCTAATAGTTTAAGTACGCTAAGTTGCTCATTAAGGACATTTTTTTCCTCAAGAGAAAAGCTTATTTCTGAGGGTATATTTAAAAGGGCTGCAATTATTTTTTGATCGGCTATTTTAGTAATAACGGTTTTAAATAATGTTGGATCTGTGTAGAGGTTAAAGGTTTTATGAACTTGATTTGGGTTTAATTCTTTAATAGATTTTGGAAAAGAATAGGGGATTAAGCCAGAATCAAGTAATGCTACCAATTTTTTATGTTCTTCACTTAATAACGCTTGTTTTGGGTGATCACTTGATTGAATTATTTTTAATAAATAAAAAAGTTTTTTTGTTATTATCATATTTAATTTTATTATAAAACGACGGCAAGTCTTATGCCTTGGGGCATAAGAGTGTATTATGAAGGATAAATTGTCAATATAAGGAAATTGTGTTGGTAATTTTTTGTTTGATATTAATATTTATTTTTTATGAGTAAATAATAAATACATTCTATACCAGTGTTTTTAAGACAGATTGATAGGATTGTGTGCGTTTATCGGCATCTTGAGCACCGCCTTCAATATGCTTAGTAATAGCATGCATATCGTCTTTATCGGCTAAAGCATTTAGATTATTCTGCTTCCAGAATTCACACGCAATTTGACAGGCAATGGCTGGTTTGGACGCTTTATCTGGATCATTAACGAGATCTATGCCAAGCAATTCACTGTAATGTTTATAGTTTGCGCGGCCCGTTAATTGGAATACGCCTCTGCCTCGGTATTTGTAACCATCACCTGATTCAGTATTACCTAGCTGTTTGCCTAATGGCGTATGAGGTTCATATTTATCAAAATAACTTTTATTGCCTTGCTCCGTGAACCATTTAAACCCACCCGTTTCATGAGAAGCTTGCGCAAGGAAAGCAGCAATGCGCTTTTCATTCGTAATATCATATTTAGGGAAAAGCGTATAAAAACTATGTAAAACTTCTTCGCTATGCTCGGGTGCCTTTACTAAAGGATCGAGTGCTTTTTTTAAGTTATCCTTACTTATATTCATGGACATAAAATAACCTTTTAAATCATTAACTTGGTAAAGATAGTCATTAAATAGCTATAATTCAATTATATTTATAAAGGTTAAGGTATTTAAATAATGACTAAACCCACTGAACGTTTTACAGAAACCGTGCAAGATTACGTGAAATATAGGCCTTCCTATCCTAAAGCAGTGTTAGATATATTGGTTGATGAGTGCGGACTGAGCAGAGATAAGGTGATCGCGGATATAGGTTCAGGGACAGGATTATTAGCGCAATTATTTCTAGATAATGGTAATAGTGTTTATGGCGTGGAGCCTAATCAAGCCATGCGAGAGGCGGGCGAAGCCTATTTACAGCGCTATCCGCATTTTCACAGTATTGTCGGCAGTGCTGAGGCGACTAGTCTATCGAATAAAAGCATCGATTTTATAACGGTGGGTACGGCTTTTCATTGGTTTGATCCTGAAAAAACTAAACAGGAATTTCAGCGTATTGCTAAATCTAATGCGTGGGTACTTTTGGTTTGGAATGTAAGAAGCACTGAAAAATCTGCCCTCGTCAGCGATTATGAGGATTTGATACGCCAATATGGTAAAGACTACAGCACCTCGAATGCTAAAAAGATGGATAAAGTCGCTATGGATAGATTTTTTCAGCCTCAAGCAATGAGAACCGCTTCTTTTGAAAATACCCAACAATTTGATTGGCAAGGTTTTAAAGGTAGGCTGTTATCGACTTCTTATAGCTTAAGAGCAGGTGATTTAGGCTATGCAGCGATGCTAGCAGAGTTAAAAACGATTTTTGAGCGCTATCAAAAAGGGGGAATGGTCACGTTTTTATATGATACGAAACTATACTATTCTCCTATTTAAGTTAAAATGACGCGTAAAAATACCAAAAAATCGAGCTGATTTTCTTTATGTTGAAGACGCCCCCACTATCGCTTTATATCCACTTTCCGTGGTGTGTGCGTAAATGTCCTTATTGTGATTTTAATTCCCATGCCTTGCGCGCTGAATTGCCAGAAAAAGCTTATATTGACGCTTTAATTGAAGATTTAGACCAACAATTGCCTAAAGTGCTAGCTCGTCCGCTCATCAGTATTTTTATGGGCGGGGGAACGCCCAGTTTGTTTTCACCCGACGCTATTAAGTATTTGTTAGATGAAGTAAGAAAGCGTTTAGCCTTTTATACGGATATTGAAATTACCTTAGAAGCTAATCCAGGCACGGTGGAATACCAGCGTTTTGCAGGTTATCGTGCAGCAGGTATTAATCGACTTTCTATTGGTATACAAAGCTTCCAAGATCAGCAATTGAAAGCTTTGGGACGTATTCATAATGGAAGCGAAGCGGGTAACGCGGTTATTGCTGCTAAAGCGGCAGGCTTTAGCAATATTAATATAGATTTAATGCATGGATTGCCTGGTCAAAGTTTAAAAGAAGGTTTAGATGATCTAAATAGAGCGTTTGAACTCGATCCTAGTCATCTTTCATGGTATCAGTTGACCATAGAGCCGAATACTGAATTTGCGGTAAGACCACCCATATTACCTGTTGATGATGCGATTTGGGAGCTACAAGAACAAGCTAAACGTCACCTAACAAAAAACGCGTATCAACAATATGAGATTTCTGCTTATAGCCGAGAACCTTATATATGCAAACACAATCGGAATTATTGGGAGTTTGGTGATTACTTAGGCATTGGTGCGGGTGCACACAGCAAGCTAAGCGATGCTGAAAATCAAACGATTATGCGTGCCTGGAAACATAAAAACCCTAAAGATTACTTGGGAAGAAAGACTAGTTTTTTAGCGGAGGGGAAATTTATTGCGCAGGAAGAGTTAGCATTTGAATTTATGTTAAATGCCTTACGGCTTCATTATCCTATTTCTATCGCGTTATTTGAGCAGCGCACGGGGCTTGCTTTTTCTACGCTGGCAGCGCCATTGCTTGAGGCGGAAAAATTGGAACTGCTGGCAGTGACTAAAACAGACATTCATCTTAGCGATAGAGGAAAACGTTTTTACAACGACCTGGTTACTTTGTTTTTGCCGCGTTAAAATTTTATTCTATAGAATAAAAGACTAAATCCCAGATTTGATGACCTAATTGTTGACCGCGTTTTTCAAATTTAGTCAGCGCTCGTTGCGATAATCGCGGTGAGAATTGATTTTTTTCTGCACGGTTTTTTAGGCCAGATGTATTTTCTAAAACAACGAGCATATGTTCTGCATAGTCCTGCCAATCCGTCGCCAGTTGTAATTCACCGCCTAATTTTAGTTTTTTTTGCAGTAATTGAGCCGATTGTAGTTGAATGAGTCGACGTTTATGATGTCTTCTTTTCGGCCAGGGATCGGGAAAGAAAATTTGGATGGCATGCAAACTTTTATCTGCAATACAGTTGTCTAGGATTTCCATCGCATCCGTATGGCATATTTTTAGATTATGTAGTTGCAGTGCTTCGATACCTAGCAGCACAGCCGCAATACCTGGGCGATGGACTTCTATGCCTAGAAAGTTTTGTTCGGGATAGCGTTGTGCCTGTTCAAGTAAATGGTGCCCCATACCGAAACCAATTTCTAAGGTAGTGGGTGCTACGCGCTGAAAAATTTGTTCTAGATTTAATAATTCTTTCTTTGTAGCCAGGCCATAATCGCTTAAGAGTGTGCTTAAGGCACGTTTCCTTTCCTTACTTAAGGTGTTTTGCCGATGTACAAAGCTACGTATAGGTTTGAGAGCGGGGCTATCTGTATTTAAGTTAATCTGATTCATTGTCCGAGTAAGTGTAAAAGTTCTTTAACTAAACATTCAATACCGGTGGCTGCTTGTTTGATTGAATGTGCTAGCATATAAGCAGGCGTGCTGACCACTTTATGCTTTTCGTCCACAACACAGTCGGTTGCGATACATGTCACATGCTCAACGCCCATTTTTGTTAAAATGGCGGCGGTTTCTTTATCATCGCCAATCGTTAATTTTATGCCAGGTGGGTAAAGCTTTGCTGCTATAACAGGCGCAATACAAATAAAACCAGCCGGTTTTTTAGTATCGATCATCGCTTTAGAGAATTTTAATACATCCGCTTGAACGGAATAGTCTTCTTTATTAAGACCAAAGCTACATAAATTGAGTGCAGCGCCAAAGCCGCCGGGAAATATAACTGCCGCATAATCAGTTGGGTTCACGGTAGCAATATCTTTAATTTTGCATCGTGCTATACGAGCAGATTCCTCTAATACATTACGCTGGGCCTGGGTTGAATTTTCTTTAGTTAGCATGTTGCTAACCTGCGTTTGAGGGATATTCGGTGCCAAACATTGGTAGCGGACGCCCGCGCGGTCTAAAGCCAATAGGGTCAAGGTGGCTTCGTGGATTTCGCTGCCATCTAAAGCACCGCAGCCGGATAAAATAACGGCGATTGTCTGATCTTGCATTGCTTTTCCCTTTCAGAAACGTTATAAATTTGACCTATTATACCTATCGCATTTGAAGATGCGAGATGGGGTCCATGTATTTTTAACTTTACTTTCTCCACCCCCTTTAGAATAGGGCTATATCAATGTCAATGCTGCAACAACAATGTAAGCGGGGAACTTGGTGCTTTGATTTATTAGCACTAACCGCCTTTATCGTTTTGTTATTTGGATTGTTTTTGGGATCTAGGCCGTTGAGCACACCGGATGAAGCACGCTATTCGGAAGTTCCAAGGGAGATGTTGGTATTGCATGATTTTGTTACCCCGCATCTTAACGGCGTTAAATATTTCGAAAAACCGCCGCTGTTTTATTGGGTACAAGCCGCTTCTATTAAATTATTTCATCCTGACCTGGATCAACAAAGTCATTCGCAGCAGCTTGCTAAGCGAGATAAAATCTTAGCTACAAAGTCCATTAGTGAGTGGATCGTGCGAGTGCCTAATGCCTTGATTGCCTTGTTAGGTTGTTTATTGCTTTATGCAGCGGGACGACAGCTCTTTGATCGTCAGACGGGTTTAATCAGTGCGGTGATTTTGGCTAGCAGTTTTTTGTATTTTACTTTGGCGCGTATGGTAACACTGGATATGAGTTTATCCGTGTTTCTATCCGGTAGCTTGCTGGCTTTTTTAGTGGCGGTCAATACGTTGCCCGGTGGTAGACGTCGCTATATATTCTATTTAGCGTATAGTTTTGCTGCCTTAGCGGTGTTAACCAAAGGATTAATTGGTATCGTATTTCCAGCGATGATCGTAGGCAGTTGGATTTTGTTGACGCAGCAATGGCGTTTGCTCAAGCAGATGTTCCTACCTAGCGGAATCTTATTGTTTTTAGCGATCGTTTTGCCTTGGCATATTCTGGTGCAGCTAAAAAATCCTGAGTTTTTTCAATTTTATTTTATTGATCAGCAATTTCTACGCTATTCAACATTGATTGCACAGCGATATCAACCCGTTTGGTTTTTTGTGCCTATTTTTTTGGCAGGCTTTTTACCCTGGGTTGTTTTTTTATTCCAAGCTATCGCGGCCAGTTTGCCTAAAACATGGCAGCAAATCGCAGAGAAGCGTAAGCAAGTATTTTTACTGCTTTGGATCAGCATCGTTTTTATTTTCTTTTCTCTTTCTCATTCAAAATTAATTCCCTATATTTTACCGATCTTCCCCGCAGTGGCGTTGTTAACAGGGCGTTATTTAGTGACGCATGCTCAGCAAGCCGGTGTTAAGTGGGGTACTATTTTGTTGCCTTGCCTTTGGGCTACCTTGGGTGTATTCAGTGCGTTATGGTTATGGCATCATCCTGCTGTCGATTTGCCAAAGCCTGGTATTCCTTTTTTAGTTGCGGGTTATAGTGTTTTTCTGTTAGCTAGTTTATTGGCGGCATTTTCTTATATAAGACATCGCGTAAAAACAGCGTTTGTTTTATTAACGCTAGGAAGCGCTATTAGTTTTATTATTTTTTCAACCGGTATTCCTCGAGTCGATACACGTTCAATTAAACCTTTAGTGCAGATATTAAAACCTTTATTACACTCTCAAGATAAAATAGTTTCCTTTGGCAATTATTATCAAGATTTGCCTTTTTATCTAAACCAGCAAGTGATGACGGTTAATGTAGAAGGTGAGTTGGGTTTTGGTATGCAACATCAAAATACCAGTGCGTGGATGCTGAAAGAAGATAAATTTTGGCCGTTATGGGGCAGTGATCAGCGAGTTTTTATGTTAGCTGATAAGGTGCTCTATCAATCTTTTAAGAACAACAAAAAATCGATTTATTTCGTTGCCGCAACACCACAGGATGTTTTATTAACTAATCATCCTATACTGAAAAATTCAATCGGTTTTGCTCAAGAGGACAAACAATGACATCGCCCTATTTAAGTATCGTTATTCCTGTTTACAATGAATCAGACAATTTAGAGCAACTCTATCAACGTTTAATAACAAGTTTGGATAAGCAGGGTAAGTCTTATGAGATTCTGTTTATAAATGATGGCAGTAAAGATAATTCTTATGAAAAATTAAATGAATTACAGCAACGACGTTCAGAGCAAATTCGTATTATTCATTTTAATGGTAATTTTGGCCAACATATGGCCGTAATGGCTGGTTTTGAGCGCGTGCGAGGTGAAGTAGTTATTACTTTGGATGCGGATTTGCAGAATCCACCGGAAGAAATTCCTGCGTTGGTTCAAGCCATAGAAAAAGGGCATGATTACGTGGGCGGTGTTCGACAAAAGCGTCAAGATTCTTTTTTTCGTCGCTACGCATCAAAGCTCAATAATTGGTTGCGTTATAAAATGACAAAGATTCGCTTAACCGATCAAGGTTGTATGTTAAGGGCCTATAGTCGGCCCCTGATTGATCGCATGGTAGCCAGTAAAGAGACCTCGCTGTTTATTCCGGCGCAGGCTTATAGCCTTTCTAACAGTCCCACCGAAATTGCTGTAGCACATGATGCACGTGAGGCGGGTGAATCTAAATATAATTTATATCGTTTATTACGGCTTAACTTTGATCTTATGACCGGGTTTTCTTTATTACCCTTACAAGTTTTTACCATGATAGGTATTTTGATTTCAGGCTTAAGTGGTTTGTTTGTCGTGTATATGTTGTTACGCCGTTTGTTTGTTGGCCCCGAAGCCGAAGGCGTGTTTACGCTTTTTGCTATCTTATTCTTTTTAATGGGTATTTGTTTGATGAGTTTAGGCATTATGGGCGAATATATTGGCCGTATTTATCAGGAAGTGCGGCAACGCCCTCGTTATGTGATTAAAGAAATTGTTGAAAATCCGTTACAGGATAAACAATAAAATGTCACATACTAAAATATACGTACAGCAATGGGATTTTCGGCAAGGCGCCGCGAAAATGAAGCAACCGGAGTGTATATATGATACATGAGGATGGCGAATTGAGCGGGAACGCCGCCGAAAATTCTAGTGCGAAGCGTATAATTGCTATTAAGATTGATGTGGATACCGAACGAGGCACCCGAATTGGCGTTCCTAACCTCATCCAATTATTTAAACAGTTAGATATTCCCGCTACTTTTTTATTTTCTTTGGGGCCCGATAATACCGGGCGAGCCATTAAACGGATTTTTCGTCCTGGATTTCTTAAAAAAGTTTCACGTAGTAATGTGGTAGGTGTTTATGGGTTTCGCACACTACTGAATGGCGTGCTATGGCCAGGACCGCATATCGGTCGACGTTGTGAAGATATTATGCGTCAGACTGAAAAAGCAGGACATGAAGTCGGTATTCATTGCTATGACCATATTCGTTGGCAGGATAATTTGCATCGTTGGTCTAGCTCAGAAGTCTTTAAAGAATTCAGAAAAGCCTGTGATGAATTTCAGCGAATATTTTTGCATGCGCCTTTAACGGCAGGTGCGGCGGGTTGGCAGGCAAATGCTGATAGTTTAGCGGCGTATGATGCGGCGAATTTATACTACGCCAGTGATGCACGTGGTATTTATCCTTGTTTTCCAAAAGTCGGCGCAACACAGTTTAAAACATTACAGATTCCAAGCAATTTACCGACCTTAGATGAGTTACTCGGTCGTGCAGAATTTCCGTTAGCTTCGCTGGATGATTATTATCTTAGTTTATTGCGGGATGATGTGGTTAATGTCTTCACTATTCATGCCGAAATAGAGGGCATGGCTTATCTGAGTTTTTTTGAAACATTTCTAAAGAAAGCGCAGCAACAGGGTGTAGAGTTTCAAACATTACAAACTGTTGCGCAATGTTGTTTGGAACATCGGGACAGGATTCCTGTTTGTGAGTTAATACAAGGAACCGTGGATGGCCGTTCAGGCACATTAGCTGTTTTAGAAAATGAAAAGGGTGTCACTCCAGACGCTTATAGCCAAAAATGATAGAAATATTCCATTTTTTCTAATTGGTAACCACAACTTTCATATAAACGACATGCCTTAGGGTTTGTTTTTTGTGTTACCACTTGGCTAATGAAATAACCGTGCTCAAGGCACCAATGTTGTGCGGCATGTACTAAACGTTTCCCTAAGCCTTGCCCCTGATAAGCCGGTGTAACACCGACTAAACTTAAGTCACCACGCGCTTGTTTTTCATCAATAACCACCATGCCGGCAATGGAGGATTGTTCTTTGATGACTAATACCGCTTTAGCAACGATTTTTCGGCAGGCATTGTTTATCCACGCTTTATAGAGCTTGCTAACTTGTTCGGCACTTAACTTAGGGTCATGAGCAAAGCGAGAAAATTGACTGATTTCTATAGCAATGGCTTCCAATTCTGCATTTGCCGTATATTCAGAATAAACCTCCACACCTTTATCGGGTGGTAAAGGAGCTAGAGTCATCAAATCTAAGCAATAGCTGAGTTTTTCATCCGCTAAAAAGCCTGCGCAGTCTTGGGCGGCTTGTTGAGATAGCGCATCGGTACTGTCGATTAGCCAATAAACCAGTTTTACACCCTGGGCTTTAAGCGTTTGTAACAACGTTTCAAGTTCTTGTGTGGTTAGGGGTGTTGTTAGGATTTTTGCAACCGATAAACCCAGGATATGGCTATCCCAATCAAGCAGTTGAGTGTTATGCATAAATTAAGTAGAGTAGGCCCCATTAGATGGGGCTTATCATTAAAGTAGTAAAATATGAGTTTAAAAGTATTAATTCTCGGTATCAATGGTTTTATTGGCAGTAGCTTGCTTGAGCAGGCATTGGCGACTAAAAATGATTGGCACTTTATTGGTTTAGACCTCGGCGACAATAAAATCACTGATTTTTTGGATAATCCACGTCTGCAGTTTAAGCGTGGTGATATCAATCAAGAAACTGCCTGGATAGAACAACAGGTTCAGGCGTGTGATGTTGTTTTACCACTGGTGGCGATCGCAACGCCAGCGACCTATGTTAACAATCCCTTAGCTGTTTTTGAGTTGGATTTTGAAGCTAATTTGCGCATCATTCGGCTTTGCGTCAAACATAAAAAACGTGTTGTTTTTCCTTCTACTTCCGAAGTGTATGGCATGTGTACGGATGAAGAGTTTGATGAACAAACGAGTAATTTTGTATTAGGCCCTATCAACAAACCACGCTGGATTTACTCGTGTAGTAAGCAAATGTTGGATAGAGTAATTCATGCTTATGGCTTGCAGGATAAATTATCTTATACCTTATTCCGACCGTTTAATTGGATGGGGGCAAAATTGGATGATCCACATAACCCAAAGCCAGGTAGTTCACGTGTTGTGAGTCAGTTTATGGGTAATATTTTACGTGGTGAAGCGATTCAACTAGTGAATGGGGGACAACAACGGCGTACTTTTATCGACATAGAAGATGGTATTGAAGCGTTAATCAAGATTATTGCGAATGAAAATGAGGCCGCTTCACAACGTATCTTTAATATTGGTAATCCAAAGAATGATATTTCGATTCGAGAATTAGCCGAATTATTAATTGAACAAGTCAAAAGCTATCCAAAATATGCCGATGCAGCCAAGAACACGCAATTACAAACGGTAGCGGCCGATAATTATTATGGAAAAGGTTATCAAGATGTAGACCGTCGGGTGCCATCGATTAAAAATGCGCAAAATTATTTGGGGTGGCAACCAAAAACCGATATTAAGACTAGCGTGAAGAAGATTTTGGATTATTATTTATCTGAGTAATACGATTCAGCAAGCTATTAAAAAAGGCTTCGTCTAGTGAGGCCTTTGCTTTTAGGCACCAGAGTCGAGCATCCACTAATCCCGCACACTTAACCGCATCTTTTTCTGTCATTAAGATGATGGCGTCTTTGCCATAATTAAGATCGCGCGGTTTGAAAAAGTGATGATCAGGAAAAGGGTGTTCAATAATCGTTAAACCTAATGCGCGTAGGCTATTAAAAAATTGTTCAGGGTTGCCTATGCCGGCAACTGCATGTAGTTTTTTTCCATAAAAATAATCAGGGTTCTGTTTTACTTCAGGATGGATAAGCTGGTAAAAATATTCAGGCACTAGTGACATGCTGAACTCATTAGGGCCTGCTGTTCCTTTGCCTTTTGTTACAATGAAATCTACCGTTTTTAATCGCGAAATAGGTTCACGTAACGGCCCGGCAGGTAGACAAAAGCCATTACCAAAACGGCGTTGCCCATCAACCACTGCAATCTCAATATTCCGGCCTAAGGCTAAATGTTGTAGTCCATCATCACTCACAACAATATTACAATTCTTTTTTCCGAGTAAGGTATTTACGCCTCGACTACGATCGGGATCAATGATAGTAGGGCAACCGGTATTCCGCACGATAAGCAAAGGTTCATCACCTACTTCGCGTGGATTACTCTGCGCATGTACTTGGCAGGGATAATGTTTTGCTTTTCCACCATAACCGCGACTAATAACCCCCGGACGCCAGCCTTTTTTTTGTAAAAATTGAACGACTTCAATAACGAGCGGTGTTTTTCCTGTACCGCCCACGGTGATATTACCAATGACTATAATGGGAACTGGGAACTTGTTTACTTTTTTTATGTGAAGTTGATAGAGTTTATGGCGAAAAAAAACGAATACACGGTACAGTAGAGAGAAAGGCCATAATAAATAGGCAATATACTTTTTATCCCATAATGCTAACATGGCTTTTTAATATAACGGGAAAAAATCAGATAGGTCGTCCATAAGTACAAGCGGTGAGGCTTCATTTAAAACTTCCTTATTGTTTGAGTGGCTCTAGTGTAATCGCGTTAGGGGATGGATCGCAATAGTTATTAATAATTTTTAATTCGCGTTGCTTTGCGTTTGCCGTGTCGGCAATTATTTTATGTGTGGTATTCAAGGCGCGTTCGAATGCGAGCAAGGGATCTTTAGTTAATAAAAAATGACCTAAATAGAGTGCGGAGAAAAGATCGCCGGATCCATTAATCGGATGACTTAATTTTAACGCAGGGGCGATGGCCAAGCATTGCTGAGCATTTTTAACGGAAAGAAAATCAGAATATTTTTCTAAGTCGGGCTGTTTTTTTAGTTGTAACCGAGTGATAACAACGATCTTAACGCCTTTACTATGAAAAAAAGAACAGGCTTGCTGCAATTGCTCAAGGGTGCTGATTTCTTTCTGGCATAGAATTTCTGCTTCGAAATGATTGGGTGTGATAATGTCGGCAACATCTAAACATTTTTCACGAAAAAAAGGCGGAATGTCTTCTTTTACAAAACAACCTTTTCCACCGGGATCGCCCATGACGGGATCACAAAGATAAAGTAATTTGGGATTAGCCTTTTTAAAACGTTGCACTGTTTCAATGATGACTTCACCGATAGCTTTATCACCTATATAGCCAGACAACACCGCATCGCATTGCCCTGCAAGCCCTAAAGATTCTAAGCCTTTGACGAGGGAGCGAATATGTTCAGGCGAAAATATATCGCCTTGCCAGGCCCCGTAGCCGGTGTGATTAGAAAATTGAACAGTATTAATAGGCCAGACATCAAAGCCAAGTGATTGTAATGGGAAAGTCGCTGCTTTATTGCCGACATAACCATAACTGACATGTGACTGTATCGATAAAATATTCATCATTAATCTCTGATATTCCAGCGGATTCGAACCGGGAACTTACCATTAAACCTTTCTATGGCGCCCCAGGCCGGATTCGAACCGGCGACCTGTCCCTTAGGAGGGGACCGCGCTATCCATCTGTGCCACCGGGGCTTATAAGCCTAAAAGGGCGGTATTATACCGTTCGCCTATCAAGATGCGAATTTTTAAAGATGATTCTTTCACGCCTACGCTATTAAACTTTAATAGGTAGTCTATATTGCATGACTCTCAGTCGTGCGAAATGGATAAAGTAATGTCATAATGGCGAAAAATTGTCCTCCTGGCCGGATAACTTACCCGTTTAAATTTAATTTGCTTTTTAAGGTTTAGTTTTTGTATGTCTGTTTCAAATAAGCATTTCACTACCCATCGTTTTTATCCGTGGCTGGTTATCGCATTAGCATCCTCATTTTTATTTTATAAATATATTCTTCAAGTTTCGCCTAGCATTATGACCGATGAACTGATGCATGAATTTCACATTGAAGGTGTTGGTTTAGGAAATTTGGCGGCTAGTTTTTTCTATTCTTTTTTGGTCGCACAGCTTTTTGTGGGCATGTTATTAGATAGATATAGCCCACGTATATTAACGACCGTGGCGTTATTGCTTTGTGCTTTAGGTGCTTATAGCTTTTCTAAGGCCGATAGTTTGGTGTTTGCTACATTGGCACGTACTTTAATGGGTGTAGGTGCTGCTTTTGCAACAGTTAGCTATATGAAAATGACCAGCTTATGGTTTAAGCCCAGCCAGTTTGCTTTCGTAGGCGGGTTATTGGCATCGGCAGCGATGCTAGGTGCGGTTGCTGGGCAAGTGCCACTGTCTTTAATGGTTAATGGGATAGGTTGGCGAAGTAGCTTAGCGTTATGTGCCATTTTAGGTGTTATTTTAGCTGTTTTATTTTATGTAATAGTTCGCGATAAACCTCAAACACAAAACCAATCAACCGAAGTTAATGCAGCCGCTCCTCCATTTTCTTTGCGTGATGTGTGGGCAGTTTTAAGAAATAAACAAAATTGGTTAATCACACTCTATAGCGGCTTAGCTTTTTCACCGATTGATGCTTTTGCGGGTCTTTGGTGTATTCCTTTTCTAAAAGAACGCTATCAATTAACACATACTCATGCGGCTTTTTTTGTATCATTTATTTTTTTTGGTTTAGCTTTAGGCAGTCCCTTATTAGGATTACTATCGGATCGTTTAGGTCAACGGCGAAATGTGATGCTAGGAAGTGGCTGCGTTGCCTTAGTAACGATTACATGGGTTATTTATGCCGCACATTTACCACTTTGGTTATTAGGTAGTTTATTGTTTCTATTTGGTTTTAGTACCGGTGCTTTTATGTTGGGTTTTGCGCTGGGCAGAGAGCTTAATAAAATCACGGTTGCAGCGACGATCATTGCGTTAATTAATACGGGAGATATCGTTTTTAGTGCGGTGACAGAACCGTTGATTGGAAAGTTGCTGGATAGTGGTTGGAGTGGAAAAATAATAGGCCATATCCATTATTTTTCAGCAGGCGAATATAGGCGCGCACTGTTGTTATTACCAATTTATATTTTGTCATCTATCATTTTATTATTTTTTATTCGCGAATCGAATACGCGGCAAAAAACAGTTTAGATGATGTTAAGGCTTAGCAGCGTTTAATTGTGCAATAACCTTTTCTTTATAATCCGCTTGCATGATAGGCAAATTAGCATAGTCTTCTAACGCCTTAGTGCAAGGAATAGTTTGCGTTTTTTGTTCGTTCGCTTGTGCCTCGCGCGCTATTTGTTGATAAACAAGCATAGCACCGGCTTTATCAGCAGGATTAGTGGTGAGTTGATTGATTGCCTCGACGATTCTTTGGTTAAACTCTGAAACGTTTTGACCACACGCTTGAGTAACACCGGCAATACTGCCCGCTTGGCGCGCAAATTCAATAGCGTTATTTTGTGTATTGGTCGTTTGAGGGGAAGCATTGGTGCTAGTAGAGTCAGCGGCCCATGCTGGGCTACTAAGTCCTAGTACAAGCAGTAAATTGAAGCTTATTTTTTTTATCATTGAATAGCTCATCATTTTTATTATTCCTGCAGAATAGTCGGCAATTCTAAAAGCCGTAAGGCCGGGCCTTGAGGGCTTTCTACGTGGATAGTATGTGAAATGGCTTGGCTTTGCAAACAAACCAAGGCTTGATAACAGCCCTTTTCTTCATTAGCACTCATTATTACAGTACCCTGACGAACATCTTGTTCATTTTGTATGGCTGTACCTGGAGGAAATTGATGATCGGCTTGAAAAGTAACCCTATAAAGACGGGTTTTTGACTGTCCTAAATAGTGGGTTCTAGCAATAATCTCTTGCCCAATATAACAACCCTTATTAAAGCTAACGCCACCGATAGCTGGGTAATTTAGCTGATGTGGCGTAAATTGTGCCATCGTTTCCGGATAAATGCTTGGAATTCCAGTCATGATATCCAGTAAATACCAATCATTCAGAGGCAATTCTTCTAGCGCGTTGATGAAAAAAGCCGATTTTTCATCCGGTGTTAATAAGATAAAACGTGGCGTAGGACCAGGTATAGATAAACTGAGGAGGGAAGCGGAAGAGCTCAGCCCATTGGGTTGTTCGGCAAATAAAGTGTGCTGTCTGAGTATATCGGCGCTTGAATCGCCGATATAGCCTGTTATTTTCCAGTTTTGAGTGACGTCGGTCAAATTAACCGCTGAAAACACAGCGTATTTTTGTAAGCACTGTAATAGATGCGAGAGCATAGTGCGCGGTAATAGGAAATAATAGGCATCTTGATAAAAAAATAAACGAAAGGTCGCCTGAATGCGTCCTTTTGCATCGCAATGAGCACCTAAGCGGGTTTGTTTTTCATCAACTTCTTCTACGTTGCAAGTCAGTTGGCCTTGTAAAAACGATTTAGCCTTTTTGCCGCTTACCTGGATGAGGCCAAAATCTACCAGATCGATTTTGCCATTTTTTGCTATTGTTTTGACCATCATGAGTGCAGTCCTTATTCGTTAAATTAGCGATTGTTCACTAGAATAAATGAGTAGAATTATAAAATATGACGTGTGTTTATATAAGAGACCTAAGTACCTTAATACAGCAAAAAAAGCTAGCACACACAGCAAAATTATAACGTTTTAGATCTTTTCTAGGGGGGGGGTATGCTTTATTTAGTCAGAATTTTGGCAGGTCTATTTTTGGTCTTTATTTGTCAAAGTGCAGTCAGTGCAACCGCAACAGGCGCACTGGCGGTTACGGCCAACGTTGGGGGAGCGGAAAACTGTGTTTTAGGTATGGTAAATAATATGGTTTTTCCTAATTATAGTCCGTTCGATGGCAAGCCGGATGATGCGACGGGATCACTCACTGTCAATTGCATCGCTAATCTGCCCTATGATGTCGGTATAAATAAAGGCCAGGGGAATGGTGCAACCGAAGATCAGCGAAAGGCGACGATACTGGGAGGAAGTCAGGAATTAAATTATAACCTTTTCCAAGATGCTAATCATGTGCATAAGTATGGAACTATCATAGGGCAAAATACTTTGCATCAATTAGGGACAGGTGTGCCACAATTAATTACTATTTATGGAGAGATTGCGATGAATCAAGCAGTAGAAGTGGGACCTTATAGCGATAGGGTGACTATTTTTGTTACTTTTTAAGTTTTAGTTTGTGCAGTGACTGATTTTTTAATGATTAAATAGTTTATTTAACAGATTATGGATGCATCATTAATATTGATAAGTGATATAAAGCGTTCTACTATAGTTTAAGAGTGTCATAAAGGATGTTTTGTAGCCTTTAGATTATTTGGTAAGGATATCAATTATGTTCAGAGCACGGAATGTTCTAATCGGATTAGTACCTTTATTTATTTCTCAGCTTGCATTTGCCGCAACGGCAACGGGGGCCTTATCAGTCACTGCAAATGTTGCAGCAAATTGCTCAGTTGGGGTCGCAACTAACTTGCTCCCCTTTGGCACCTGGGTGTCAACCTTGACGTCAATGGTTCTTTGCAAGTCACGTGTACGGCTACAGCAAACTATAATATTGCGCTTGATGCAGGTGCAGGCGTAGGCGCAACGATACCGGTGCGTATATTGACTAATCCAGCACCAGCAGGAACACTGCAATATACTATTTACACAGATACTACACGCACCACCGTTTGGGGAGATGGTATTACGGGTTCTACCGTACCAGGAGTGGGTACAGGTGCTGCACAAATAGTCACTGTTCCAGGTCGAATTTTTGCTGCACAAGCGGGAACCGTATCGCCTGGTAATTATACCGATACAGTGAATATAACGGTTAATTTTTAGTGCTTAGGTGTATTTAACTCAATATTAAGTAAAAGTGTTTGATTCCGAATTGCGCTATTAAGCTTATTTTTTATTTCTTCTCACCTAGATAACTTGAAAAATTGGATAAATATTTTGCTTCGGCATTATTTTATAATGCCGAATTGGTTATATTAAACTTATAAATTATCTTGATTGGCTTGAAGTGCTAGCATACTATACATAGTACCCTCTTATATTGACTTTTAATAAGGAAGTTATAGCAATGTTATTTAGAGTAAAGATTTTACTTATTTTATTTGCTTTATTTATCAGCCCGTTTACTTGGGCGGCCACGGCAACTGGAACTTTACCGGTGAGTGCAACGGTGGTTGCTGCCTGTTTAGTAGGAACAGTAACGCCAGTCGCGTTTGGTAGTTATGACCCAACCAGTCCTACGGATAATATTGCGGGACAAGGTGTTATACCGGTAACCTGTACCAATGGCACTTCTTACACCATAGGGCTTAATGCTGGAACATTTTCTGGGGCAACCGTAACAACCCGTAGGATGACAGGTACTTCGCCTGCTGGGCTTGCTTATGGTCTTTTCCAAAACGTTGGTCGTACCACCAATTGGGGAAATACGCCCGGTACGGATACCCCGGCAGCCGTTATCGCGACTGGTACCTCTCAATCGGTTAATGTCTACGGTAAAATTACGGCATTACAGGCTGTTGCAGCAGGTGGTTATACCGATTCAGTCATAATAACCGTAACCTTTTAATATTTTCAATAGAAAGTAATTTGGATAGGTAGAGTAATACGTAATAATAAGGTATTTAAACATGGATGTATGGCGCCGGTTGTGTTTTCTGTTTTTAGGGTTTTTATTAGCGCCACCCGTTTTTGCGAATGTTTATGGTGTCACACCAGTACAGCTTTTCTTATCTTCAAAACAAATGATCGGTGTTGTCAGTGTTACTAATGAGAGTAATGAAAGTGGTTTATTACAATTAAGTTTAGTCGATTGGCAGCAAAATCAAGGCAAGAATATCTATAAAAAATCCCATGATATTTTGATGACGCCACCTTTGTTTAAGTTACCGCCACATAAAACCCAAGTGATTCGTTTTGCATTGAAACATCCTACTTTTAATGCCTCACAACAGACGTATCGTTTACATATCAAGGAGCTAGAGCAACCTAGACAGAAGAAATTAGGGCAAACACTTTATTTTCTGATGGATATTTCCTTACCATTATTTGTGCAGCCACAACATATTGTTGAACAATTTGTTTGGTCTACACAACGTTTAAACCAACAACACATCAAGTTGAAATTATACAACGATGGGAATGTCACTTTATTTGTCAAGGAATGGCAATTATTGTCTAACGAACAGCAAGGCGTGATGGCTCAAAAAAAATCAACCTTTGCCTATATTTTACCTCACCAATCACATAGCTGGGTAGTTACGGTTAATTCCAGTACTAAATATACGGATATTAAGTCAAATATTAATGGACAAAGCAAAAAATCAGTTCTACATCTGCTTTAAATATTCATTAGTTGTTTGCTTCATAATTTTTTGTTTATTAAATAGCATTGCTACTGAAGCCAAGCAGAGAACGGGATTTTTAGCGACATCACCAGTGACGGAAAAAGAGAAATTTTACTTAATTCCTTTGCTGCTTGAAATAAAATTAAATGAATCCTTATTGTCAGAGGTTACACAGGCTTATAAGGACTCATTAGGCCATGTTTGGGTTGATGGAAGTGCGTTTCGTCGCTGGCGTATGCATTTACCACACCATAGGCCTGTTTTATATGAAGGACGGAAACTTTATCAACTTAATTGGTATCCAGGATTAACGTACCGGCTTGATCAATATGCCATGCAGTTATCATTACAGGTACCCGCCACATTATTTACCGGCCAAACCTTTGATCCACTCAGCAAACGCTTAGGTGCGCTACGCCCTAAAGATCCAGGTGCCTTCTTAAATTACGATATGGTTGGTTTACGAAATAATAGTCCAGAGATTAATCAAACCAATCTTTCTGCATTGATGGGCTTAGGTTTATTTAATCGCTTAGGTGTGGGAACAGCCGATGTATTGGCTTATAACAAATATGCTAACGACATCACTTTATTGACGAATCAATCCAATAAGCTGGTGCGTTTAAATACCACCTGGACATTAGATGAGCCAGAAAAAATAGCGCGTTGGCGATTCGGAGACGCGATAACGGGATCCACCTATTGGAGTGGTGCAGCACGTTTTGCAGGCGTTCAATATGCCACTAATTTTAATACACAGCCAAATTTAGTTACTTTTCCTTTGCCTGGTTATGAAGGCGAAGCGGCTATACCTAGCACCGTGGATGTTTTTGTTAATAGTGTTTTGAATCAACAACAAATCGTTAATAACGGACCATATATTTTTAACAATATACCGGTTATTTCTGGAGCGGGTACGGTAAATATTGTGACACAAGATCTCTTGGGTCGTAGCCAAGTTGTTAGTTTCCCTTATTATGCAAGCCCTTTATTACTAAAACCTAATTTAGTTAACTTCTCTTATGAAGTAGGTTTTATACGTGATAATTATGGCGTCGATAGCAATGGTTACGGACGTTTTTTAGGCGTGGCAACTTATCAGCGCGGTATTACGGATCATCTGACTTTAGGTGGTCACGCCGAAGTGTTGTTTGATCAACAAACACTCGGTTTTTCAGCGGATTATTTATTAAATCAATATGGGGTAGCGTCTTTAGCAGTTGCAGGGGGACATAATTCTTTAGGTGAGGGCGGATTATTGGCGTTAGGCTTTGTACATCAAGGCACACAATTTAGTTATGGTTTTAACACGAGTTTAACCTCTTTAAATTATTTGCAGCTAGGTGACCAACCCAATACATCACCACCTAGTGTGATTAATCAACTATTTCTTGGTTATAGTCTTGCAGACTATGGATCGCTAAGTACCAGTTATACCATGATTAATAGTCGAAATTTCAATACCGCAAATGGGTTTTCTAATACACCGACCGCGCGTTTATTAACCGCAAGCTATAGTCATAATTTATTTAAAAATATTTCATTAACGGTTGGTTTTGTGGGTGATTTGCGTAATTCACAAACTAATCAGGCTTTTCTTACGCTAGTTTTTGCCCCTGATATTAATCATACGATTAGTAACTCTAGCAATTGGCAAAATCATCAGTTTCAAGATGCCTTGCAATTCAGCAAACCTGTGCCTTTGGGTAAAGGTTATGGTTATAACTTGTTTGCTAGTAATAATAGCAGTCGGTATGCAGGCGTAGACATGACCATGCAAAATGAAATAGGTGCCTACACAGCCCGTCTAGGACAAGGACGCGGATTGGCTAGTTACGAACTAGATGCGAGTGGTAGTGTTATTTATTTTGCCGGTAATGGTTTCTTAGCACGTAAACTAACTAATAGTTTTGCATTAGTACAAGTGCCCGATTTCCCCGGCGTCGATGTATTTTATGAAAATCAACTCATGGGGCATACCGATAAAGCGGGTAATTTATTAATAACGCAGTTATTACCTTATCAAGAAAATAGTATAGCAATAGAGCCAACTACATTACCGTTAGATGCGCAAATAGGGATGACAACTCAAACGGCTATCCCCTATTTTTCGAGTGGTGTTTTAGTCAAGTTCCCGGTCAAGCATATGCAAGGTGCAGTGATGCACTTGTTAACACCTAGTGGGAAATTTGTGCCTGTAGGTGCAGAGTTGGTACTAAACACAGACCACGCTTGTATGACTTATCCGGTTGGTTACGATGGCGAAGTCTATATTCCGGATATTAGCGATTCCACACTGATTGGTTCAGTGCATTGGGATAAGCATGACTATTATTTTTCTGTCAATCTACCGCAGACGGATGATCCGATTATTGAATTGGGAGAAGTTCCATGTTACTAAAAAAAATTAATGGAGTAGGGTGGCGTTATTTTATTGGCGTGTTTATTTATTTTTTTTGCAGTCAAGCCGCTTATGCTACTTGCAGTGGATTGGGTTGTAGTTGCTCAGTTGGAACAACGGCAGTGGCTTTTGGGAATTATAATCCAACTTCAGGTACAGCAAAGACGGCAAATGGCAACATAGCCGTGACTTGTTCAGCATTGGTAATATTTACCGCGTCCTATGTTATTAGCCTGAGTAAAGGTGCGAGTGCTACCTACACGCCTCGTTTTATGAATTTATTAGGTGTGCATTTAAATTATAATTTATATACGACAGCGGGATTTACTTCAATTTGGGGTGATGCCACAGGGAGAACCGTCACCGTCAGAGATTCTTATACCGCTGTAGGATTATCAGATACAAGAAATTACACAGTCTTTGGTCAAGTTCCTGCTTTACAGACCGTTGGTGTAGGAACCTATACGGATAGTATTACTGTCACCGTCACTTATTAAGTTTCTAAAAATCTTCTCTATAAAGCCCGACTGGATAATAAGGCAGCCATCTATTAGGCTTAAGGTAGGAAGCGGCTTACTGGATTTATGTATACTCTTCGCACTTGAATTTTCGGCTGTGTTGCCCCTCGGTTCGCAATCCTCATGTATGTTATATACACTCCGGTTGCTCTCCTTCGTGGCGCCTTGCCGAAAATCCCATTGCTTTGAGTATAACGGTTCAGTTGAAAAAAGGGATTAATTTTCTAGCCAGGGTGGTTATCCATTGGACAGAAGGGGGTTAATCGTGGGTTTTTTCTTTAAGTGGATTGCTTTATTATTTTTTTTATTGCTCAATATTAGTCCAGCGTTTGCAGCAATAAATACTTCATCGATGGTGATCGGTGTCGATGTAGTCGGTGATTGTACTATTAGTGCGACACCGTTGATCTTTGGTCTATATAATCCAAATGCTTGCGCCGCTACCAAATCAACTGCACGTCTGAGAGTTCTTTGTACATTAA
Source organism: Rickettsiella endosymbiont of Dermanyssus gallinae (assembly GCF_019285595.1). Classification (NCBI taxonomy): domain Bacteria; kingdom Pseudomonadati; phylum Pseudomonadota; class Gammaproteobacteria; order Legionellales; family Coxiellaceae; genus Rickettsiella; species Rickettsiella endosymbiont of Dermanyssus gallinae. Next base: position 1,426,641 of record NZ_CP079094.1, on the reverse strand, counting down.
ATACACCTTATCATGTCGCGCTTGACCAAGGTGCAGGGAATGCGGCGACAACCCGATTACGTAGTATGTCAGGACCAGAGGATTCATCGATTCGATATATGCTATCGCAAAATCCAACACATACGATTAACTGGGGTAATATTATTGGTGTAGATACCAAGCTCAGAATAGGGAATGGGTTGCAACAGATTCTAGTGGTGTATGGACAAATACCGCCTAAACAAAATGTGGGTATCGGATCATATCGGGATATTGTGAATGTGAGTATTATTTTTTAAATAGAATTTACTTTTCTTATCGTTCTATGCAATTTTAATAATCGGTATGGGTTGCAAGATATCGCAGTGGCATTGCGAAGCCGTTAACAGGATGTTTATTTAGCGTGTATAAAAAAACCGAATACCCTGGTAATTAAAGAGGGTATTCGTCTACCAAGTGGTAACCATCTATTTAGAGGAGTATCCCTGTTGATATAAAGCGATAATTAAAAATAAGTGGATTTACGGCAGATAAGCAGGGATGGGCTTAGAAATTTTTGCCAAATTGGACCCATACTTGGTTATCATCAATAAGACTTACGATATTAGGTGGTGGTGGAGCCCCAATACGATGAGCAAAACGGCCGCTCAAATTCCAGTCTTTCCAGCTTACATCGAGACCAACACCAGTACTGTAAAGATTGAATAGATTAGAATCATTGATGAATTGATCTTTGTTGATCTGTATGCGGCCAGCATCAATAAAGATCAGTGGTCTCCAGGTGCCAGGAATAGTAGGCATATTTAGTATATGCCGAAGTTCGGCAGTTGCGGTGTAACCCTGAGCGCCGCTGATGGTTCCTACGTCATAGGAACGAACAATGAATGGGCCGCCGAGTACCAGTTGTTCCGATGAATCTAGGTTCTTGCTAGCTAACTGCACATCGCCGCCTACATATAATGAAGTGTTCTCGGTAAATTGTTGTAGGCGAGATAGATGCAAATTAGCTTTAGTAAAGCTACCTGCTGTTCTGGCAGAGATTGAGTCGATTCCACCTCCATCGAATGCATTATTGAAAGTTAGAATTCCCTGAGTAAGTGCCATATAGACATTCGTGGTGCCATAGGGGTCACGAAATTCGGCTGTATTTTCTAATTTGAACGAATTCGAGTGACGCATCTTATAAATATCTACCGCCTTCAAATTATCATGCATATTTTTGTAGACATATCTTAGTATGCTATTGAAATTAACATGTACACGTCGAACCCAGTCGTAGGAGAGCCACAAATCAGCAATATTCAAATTACCTTCTGCATGTAACGGATCTAAATTGTCTTGTAACCTATAGGTCATTCCATAGTAATTTGTCCCAATATTGAAGGCAGGATAAAGAGGGAAGTCATAGCCAAAGTGCCCGTACAGGAGATTTCGGCCGGAGCTGAGACCATCAATAACGATTTGGTCGCCTTGTCCTGTTGGGTTATTAAATTGTAAGGAACCACTATAACGAGTCCTCCCAGTATAAGGACTGCCATAATTATCTATTCCCACGAATCCATTAATAGAATTACCCGGTTCAATTAAAACTTCTAAGTCTGAGCTACCCACAGTTTTACCTGGGCCAATCGTACTGCGAGTCACGATACCTGATAGGTCATTGAGCAGCAGCAAGCTGCGGTTCAGTTTAGAGGTTTGTATAATATTGTTGATATGCAATGGACTGAGAAATTGATTCGCCTTATAGGGGGAGAGTCGACTGGAATTTTTTATCTGAATGGCGCTGGAGCGGGCTTCTAGAATATTAAATTGGACCACGCCATTTTTAATAGTTTGAGCTGGAATATAAGCCCGTGAAAAGGGATAGCCATGTTGCTGATAATAATGGGAAATACGGGCGGCCAGTTTATTGAGTTGGTTAAGGTTCTGTGTTTTTTTCTCACCATCTGCTACCAGAGCATGTAGGGTATAGGGATCAAACACGGTGTTACCGAAAATTTTAATCTTAGAAACATATAAAGTTGCCGTACTGATATTTTCTGCAGATTTAGGCTGTTCGACTTGTAACTGGGTATTACTTGGGAAAGTCGGCACAAGTTCACGCGGGTTCTGTGGCAGAAGCTGCGAACCTTGTGGCGCTCGAAGAGGCTGGGCTGCTTGAGCGTAGGGTAAAAAAACGTAATAACAAACGGCAAGTTTAATAAGTAGTAAACTAAATTTATAATACGGTGTAGTGTGTTTTCCTTTCATATTTTTTGACTACATTCTTAATAATCATAGGACTAACGTTTATTGGCATTTTAAAAAAGAGAAAGGGTAGGGATTTAACTTGCCAAACGAGTTGCTATGCTCATGAAAATTTTTGGTCGTCCTCCTCCCTGAGTTAATTTGTATCGTGCGACTGAAATTAAATAGAATTGTACAAGTGGTTTTTATTATGGATTAAAGTAATCATCTGTCCTTGATTTTATTGGTGGGCCCACTAGGACTTGAACCTAGGACCAAAGGATTATGAGTCCTCTGCTCTAACCAACTGAGCTATGGGCCCTTACTACATTAACTTCTTTCGAATCTGCGCTGCTCCTTCCTGCGCTACGCAATCCTGCTTCGTTTGGAAGCCGGCCCCTACGCTCCTGCTTCGGGCGTTCGCAGGGGAAAAGCGTTGCTTTTTCTTGATCCTGCTCACCCAACTGAGCGTATGGGCCTCAATAAAAGGGGCTTAAATTGTAATCAATTTAAGCCCCTTTAGCAATTTACTATTTCTTACTGTTCTTGTGGAAGAAAACTGCGTAGAGGTTCCGCACGTGTAGGGTGGCGCAGTTTACGCAATGCTTTTGCTTCAATTTGTCGAATACGTTCGCGTGTTACATCGAATTGTTTGCCCACTTCTTCTAACGTATGGTCGGTATTCATATCGATACCAAAGCGCATACGTAATACTTTTGCTTCACGTGGCGTGAGTGTGGCAAGTACTTCGTTCACATTTTCGCGTAGGCCTTCAATAGTCGCTGCATCGATGGGTGATAGTGCCGTTGTATCTTCAATAAAGTCGCCTAAATGCGAATCACCATCATCATCACCAATTGGTGTTTCCATAGAAATAGGTTCTTTAGCAATTTTAAGAATTTTACGGATTTTTTCTTCGGGTAATTCCATTTTTTTACTGAGTTCTTCAGGAGAAGGTTCTTTACCTGTGGCCTGAAGTATTTGACGTGCAATACGATTGAGCTTGTTGATTGTTTCAATCATATGTACAGGAATACGAATCGTACGCGCTTGATCGGCAATGGAACGTGTAATAGCTTGTCGTATCCACCAAGTGGCGTAGGTTGAAAATTTATAACCGCGTCGGTATTCAAACTTATCAACGGCCTTCATTAAACCAATGTTGCCTTCTTGTATTAAATCAAGAAATTGTAAGCCGCGATTGGTATATTTTTTGGCAATAGAAATAACTAAACGAAGATTAGCTTCAACCATTTCTTTTTTGGCACGTCGTGCTTTTGCTTCGCCTGCCGACATTTGACGATTGATTTCTTTGATTTCTCCGATGGACATGCCAACCGATTTTTCTAAATCTCTTAGCTTGTCTTGCGCAGACACAATCGACATTTGTAATTTTTTTAGTGCAGGTGCATAGCTTTGTTTAGAGAGAAGATGTTTTTTAAGCCATTTCTCGCTGGTTTCATTTTTTGGGAAAGATTCAATAAAAATTTGCCGAGGCATTTTAGCGCCATTAATACACAAACGCATGATGTTGCGTTCTTGGGTTCGAATCTCTTCTAAGAGAGAACGCATCTTTCGGGTTAATTTATCGAGTTGGCGTGGAATGAGTTTAAATTTAGTAAACGCATCGGAAACTAATAATGCTTGCTTTAGGCTTTTTTTATCATGACGGCCATATTTTTTTTGAGCCGCTAAAAAAGTTTGATAAAGTGATAGTAACTCAGCAAAGCGTGCATGAGCGAGTTCTGGATCAGGTCCTCCATCAAGCTCACTAAATCCTTCATCGTCACTGGTTGCCGTTTTAGATTTTAACTCTTCACCTTCATCGTCAGATTCCTTGTCTTCTTTTTTGCTTGATGAAGCAAACTTACTTTCCCCTTCATCATCATCGCCACCGATGCTTTCATCGATGGTTTCATCTTCTTTGGTAGCAATTTCCAAAGGAATAGAAAGTTCCTCAAGATCAAGAAATCCACTGATAATATCGTTTAAACGAATTTCTTGGCGTTCATAACGCGCGTAATCATCCAGTACATCGGTAATATTTTCTGGGTATTGTGCAAGCGCAACCAGGATAGCCTGAAGACCTTCTTCAATGCGTTTTGCAAGCTTGATTTCGCCTTCTCGGGTCAACAATTCAACGGTACCCATTTCACGCATATACATACGGACCGGATCCGTGGTACGGCCTAGTTCAGCACCTATATTTCCTAAAGTAGGGGTACTATCTGAGCCGGAGTCCTCTTCAGAGAGGTTGGTGGGTATCAGCTGGGTTTCTATATCCGGTGGGACTTCGTAGACTGAAATATTCAATTCATTCAGCATTGAGATGATTTCTTCAAGCTGCGATTGATCATGCTCAGGTTCAGAAGCACTGCTTCCAAGAGGCTGGCTGCTGGTTCCCGTTTCAACGTCAGAGTCATTCTCTTCAACGAGACAATCGTTTATCTCCGCATAGGTAACAAAGCCTAATTTTCTGCCATGGGCTATTAGTTTTCGTAAACGGGTTTGTTGTTGTTCGAAATCCATAACTCTGCTTGACCTCTTAGAGAAAGTAATGCTTTTATTATACCTTATAAGAGAAAGCTATAAACCTTTCACTAAAAAAAGGCAAGCCCATATCCCCAAAAAAATATGTTGATACTCGGATTAGGTAGTAATTTAGGCGATAGTGTAAATAATTTACGCCTTGCAGTACAGTTATTGCAAAAATCGCATGCGATAACCGTGGTGAAAATTTCACCTATTTATAGTTCATCGGCGCTTTTGCCGGCCTATGCGCCACTGGCTTGGGATAAGCCCTACTTAAACCTAGCGCTTAGCTGCCAATCGTTTTTAACGCCCATGGCGCTCTTAGCCGTCGTTAAACAGATTGAAAAGCAGCTTGGTCGGAAGGAAGACCAACGCTGGGCGCCCAGGGTGATTGATATTGATATTCTAGCTTGGGGGGATTATCAGATTGATCAAGCGATGTTACAGATACCGCACCCTGAATTAGAAAAAAGACCTTTTGCTTTATGGCCTTTGCTTGATCTTCTTCCAGAATGGAAGCATCCACAACGTGATTTATCAGATTTACTCAATCGATGGGGTTCACGATTTTCAGGTCAAGCACCTTTTAATACAAGACAATTACCTCATCGCTTATTAGGAACTCAATTAGTAGGAATTTTGAACGTCACACCGGATTCTTTTTCCGATGGAGGTCAATTTCTTGATGTGCCTGATGCGCTTGCCCAAGCAGAAAAATTGGTTTTAGAAGGTGTTGAGATCCTGGATATAGGTGCAGAATCAACGCGCCCTGGGGCACAACCTGTTTCGCCCGAGGATGAATGGCGACGACTGGCACCTATTTTAAGCGCATTAAAGAATAGTTCAGCGCGTTGGCCGATAAAACCGAAGTTAAGTATTGATACGCGTCATTATCAGGTCGCTGAAAAAGCCTTGGAATTAGGGATGGATTGGATTAACGACGTCAGTGGTTTTGCTGATAGTAGAATGGGTGAGCTGGCGGTAAAAAATTCTGTAAAGTGTGTGGTGATGCATAATTTAGGTGTTCCAGCCGATAAAAATAAGGTGCTATCCACTGAACCTAATATTTGTCAGCAAGTTTTAGAATGGGCTAAACAGAGATTCAAACAGTTAATTGCAGCCGGTGTTGCACCAGAACAACTTGTTTTTGATGTCGGTGTTGGCTTTGGAAAAACAGCCCAGCAATCGGCATTTTTATTAAAAAATATAAATTATTTTCGTCGACTAGACTGTCAGTTATTGGTGGGACATTCAAGAAAATCCTTTTTAAATTTAGTTACCGATAAGTTAGGTGTAGAAAGAGATATTGAAACGGCACTTTTATCTTATCAATTGGCTACCCAGCACGTTGATTATTTACGCGTACATAATGTTGCACTGAATGCTAGAGCTGTGAATATGGCAGCACAATGGATTAAAGAACCGATTACCGCCGATGTATACCCTTAGGACTAGAATTTTCGGCAGCGTTCCCGCTCAACTTCGCGGCGCCTTGCCGAAAATCCCATTGCTGTGAGTATATTCGTTTAGTTCCAAGTTAGATTTAATTCTTTTGCGGCTTTAACGTCATCTAAGCGTTGTACCGGTAGATGATGCGGTGCATTTTGCAGTGTGGCTGGATTTTCTTTTGCTTCGCACAGTATTTTTTCCATCGCCGTAATAAAAGCATCTAATTCTTGTTTTGATTCTGTTTCAGTCGGTTCAATCAATAAACATTCTGGAACAAGTAAAGGAAAATATGTCGTTGGTGCATGAAAGCCAAAGTCGAGTAAACGCTTTCCTATATCCATGGCGGTGACATGACACTCTTCCTTCAGTTTTTTTAAGGTCAGAATAAATTCATGACTTGCACGACGTTGTGAGAATGCTGCCGTGTAACCAATGGCTTTAAGTCGAGTTAGTAAATAATTAGAATTCAGTGTGGCAAACTTTGAAACGCGTGTTAAGCCATTACAACCCAGTAACCGCGCATAGATATAAGCACGTAGCAGGATACCGGCATTACCCATAAAAGTAGATAGTCGACCAATGCTTTGTGGTCTATCTTTTAAATTCAACCAGCGATATTGTTTATTTTCATAAGCAACCGTAGGAACAGGTAAAAAGGGTAGTAGCCGTTCTCCAACTGCAACTGGACCTGCGCCCGGTCCGCCACCACCATGGGGTGTAGCAAATGTTTTATGTAAATTCAGATGCATCACGTCAAATCCCATATCACCGGGTCTGACTTTACCTAAAATGGCATTGAGATTGGCGCCATCATAGTAAAGTAAACCGCCGGCCTCATGAATGGTTTTAGCAATTTCTTCAATTTGTCTTTCGAATACGCCCAAGGTAGAGGGATTCGTTAACATAATTCCCGCTGTTTGAGGACCTACCGCTGCTTTTAATGCCGCTAAGTCCACATCGCCGGTTTCTTTGTTGGTTGGAATTTCACGTACGGTATAACCACACATGACAGCAGAAGCGGGGTTAGTACCGTGTGCTGCATCAGGCACAAGAAATTCGGTACGTGCTGTATCACTACGTGATTCGTGATAGGCCTTAATCATGGCAACGCCTGCAAATTCACCTTGCGCGCCGGCCATCGGTGATAAAGAAACACCGCGCATGCCGGTCACTTCTTTTAAAGTTTCTTGAAACTCATACAAGCAGTGTAGGGTGCCCTGACAGTTTTCTGCGGGTGTTAAAGGATGTTGGTTTAAAAACGCTGGCAAGGAGGCTAAACGGTGTACACCACGCGGATTATATTTCATGGTGCATGAACCCAATGGATAAAAATGGGTATCAATAGAAAAGTTTTTTTGCGATAAGCGCGTGAAATGGCGTACTACTTGTAGTTCTGAAACTTGTGGTAGTAAGGGTTCTGTTTTACGTAATAAACCCTCAGGAATAGACGAAAAAAAATCGCTAGTATTATCGTTAACGGGGATTTGTGCTTTGGCAATACGACCCGACTGGCTAAGTTCAAAAGTAAGCATAGTTTTTATGAGTGTGAGGTTAATAGATGTGAGAGTTGTTGCTGATAAAAATCAAGTTCCGCTTGGTTTTTTGTTTCAGTAACACAGACTAATAAAGTGTTTCCTAATTCAGGATAGAGTGCAGACAGATCAAATCCACCTTGTATGCCAATTTTTGCTAAATCATTTAATACCGTATTAACAGGTTTTGATAAACGAATGACAAACTCGTGGAAAAAGGGTGAGTGAAAGAGCAATGCTACGCCAGCAATTTGTGTTAATTGTTTAGCTAATTTTTGTGCATTATGGTGTGCTGCTTGCGCCACTTTTTTTAAGCCGCTGGGGCCTAATAAACTCATATAAATGGTTGCCGCGGTAACGAGCAATCCTTGATTAGTGCAGATATTAGAGGTGGCTTTTGCGCGACGGATATGTTGTTCGCGTGCTTGTAAGGTCAGTGTAAATCCGGTCTTACCCGTTTTGTCTACGGTACGTCCAACAATTCGACCCGGCATTTGTCTGACCCATTCTTTTTTGCAACACATAAAGCCAAAGTAGGGTCCTCCGCCGGCCAGTGGTATGCCCAGCGGTTGGCCTTCACCACACACAATATCAGCACCTTTTTGTCCCCATTGTCCTGGTTCTTTGATTAATCCTAAAGCGATGGGATTTGTTACGGCAATGACAAAACTATTATTTTCATGTGCCCAATCGGTTAATTGATCGACGGCTTCAAATGAACCAAAAAAATTAGGTTGTTGAATGACTAAGGCACAGATATCTTGCTGATTCCACGGTTCTAGCGCGGTTAATGGCGTATTGCCGTGATCACCATAAGAAATTTCAATGAGTTCAATTTTTTGTTGTGTGACGATGGATTGTATTGTTTGACGATAAAAAGGGTGCAAAGTTTTAGGAATTAAAATGCGGGCTGATTTGCTTTGTTTGTTGGCTCTAACCGCCATTAAAATGGCTTCAGCAAGCGCAGACGCGCCGTCATACAGTGATGCATTGGAGTAATCCATACCCGTCAAGCTGGTCATCATGGTTTGATATTCATAGATGAGTTGCAAGGTGCCTTGGCTCGCTTCTGCTTGGTAGGGTGTATAAGCCGTCATGAATTCACCACGACTGGTCAAATCCCAAACCGCCGCAGGAATATGATGTTCATAAGCACCGGCACCGATAAAACAAAGTCCTTTTTTGTTTTCTTGTGCACGTTCTTGTAGAAGACGCGCCGTTTCCATTTCGTTTAATCCGGCAGGGATATGCTTAAGTTCAGTATTTTTTAGGTGTGCAGGAATTTCATCAAAAAGATCATCTATGCTATGCACACCAATGGTAGCTAGCATTTCTTGTACTTCAAGGTCGGTATGAGGGATAAATGGCATGTTAGTGCGTCTCAACAGTAATTTTTTCTTCGTAGTTTTTTGCGCTTAAAAGTTTTTCTAATTCCTTTGGGTCAGAAAATTTAATGCGAAATAACCAGCCTTTACCATAAGAATCTGAGTTAACCAAATCAGGCGCATCGCTTAATGTAGGGTTTGCTTCAATGATTTCACCGGAAAGTGGCGAATAAACATCGGCGGCGGCTTTTACCGATTCTAATACACAAATTTCTTCACCTTGTTTCGTCTGTTTTGCTAGGGCAGGTAATTCAACAAAGACAATGTCACCTAATAAGGCTTGTGCGTGATCGGTAATGCCAACACGGGCAATATTTTCTTCTTCTAATTTAATCCATTCATGCGTGGCAGTATATTTCAATTCTTCAGGTAATTTTTTCATAAATTTAAAGTCTCTTTTATCAGTGAATTTTTTTATTCAAACGCTTTTTTTCCTTTGCGTATAAAAGGCGGTTTAATAATCTTTGCCCGGTAGTTTTTATCACGAATCGTAACATGACAATAATCACCACTTGCCAGTGGTAATCGTGCCAGTGCGATAGAGCAGGCCAAACTCGGTGCATAACTGGCGCTGGTAATATGTCCTGTATCGCCTTTTTCTGTGGTTAATACGCAATCTTTACGTAGTATAGCCCGTTCTTCTAGCACTAAACCATACAATTCACGTTGCAGTTGATTGCGTTGTTGTGTGAGTGCTTCGCGTCCTATAAAGTCACGATCGCTTGGCTCCCAATCAATTGTCCAGGCTAGATTAGACTCTAATGGTGTCGTACTGATATCCATATCCGAGCCATGCAGATTAAAGCCGGCTTCTAAGCGCAAAGTATCACGCGCCCCGAGCCCACAGGGTGGAATACCTAAAGCCAATAAACGTTGCCAAAAGGTTTTTGCTTCATTTTGTGGAAGCATCACCTCAAAACCATCTTCGCCGGTATAACCGGTTCTAGCCACACACCAGTTGTTTTGTTCTACGCAGTGAAAAGGTTTTAGGTTTTCAATCAGTGCGTGTTGCGTTTCATTAAAAGCGGGCAAGGATTTTTGTCTGGCATTCGGACCTTGAATAGCCAGGATGGAAAGATCGTGTCGTTCCTCAATCCGCAGATCACTAAAGCGTTCCGCTTGTTGATTGAACCAATTCAGATCTTGTTCACGGTTTCCTGCATTAACGACGATTCGATAACGTTGTTCCGATAATTGATAAACAATTAAATCATCGAGAATGCCGGCTTCATCATTTAATAAGCAACTATACAGTGCTTTGCCAGGCTTAAGTTTTTGTGGATTATTGGCTAATAAATAGCTGAGATACGCTAAGCTATTTTTACCCGAAATATCGATGGCCAACATGTGGGAAACGTCGAATAGACCACTATCTTGCCTGACTGCATGATGCTCTTGTATTTGTGAGCGATAATGTAGCGGCATATCCCAACCTGCAAAATCGACAAGCTTGGCACCAGCCGTTTCGTGTTGTGCATAAAGGACTGTTCTTTTTCCCATGGTAATTCCATTATTTTAATGTCATTGGTCCTGATTATAACGCGATTAAGACGACGTTAGTATACTTAAAATAGCTTGTGATGGGGTGGTAATACTGTAAGTGTGGCTTAAGCAGTAAATGATTTTACTAAACGAGATTTTAATAGTTTGAGTTCAAAACGACGGAATACATCCCATATTTTAGGATAGTGCCAGCATTTTTTGAGGATACTACGAACCAGTTTTCTCGCCAAACGCTTTTCCCCAATACGATAGTAATTCGCGGCAAGACTGGTGTAGTAGTACAGCCAGAGTGCTAACTGTTGATTGAGGAACTTATCATTCGTATATAAGAAATATTGCATCGCATTAATGATAGTAGGGATAGAGATGGAACGACTTAAGCTGGATTGCTGATGGATATACATATTAAGCAAGACCTTTGGAATGGAGGTATAGCTTATATTGGCTTCCAGCATACGTAGAACCACGTCTAAATCTTCAGCAAAAATCATTTCGGGATTAAAGATGCCTGCACGTTTAAAGCAAAGACGATGATAGACAAGTCCAACATAATCCATCTTGGTAATGAATAATAAGTTTTTTTCTTGAGCCAAATGCCATATCTGCGTTTTTGTGGTTGCGTTTTTGTGTTCTAGATTATCGGATGTAAATATCTTAGCGATTCCAACACGAATAAAGCCAATAAAGGGCTTTTTTTTCTTTTCTATACACTGAAAGATTTCTTGTAAAAACGCCGGTAAATATTCATCATCATCGTCTAAAAAACACAGATATTCGCCTTTAGCTTGTTTTATACCGGTATTTCTTGCTGTAGAAACACCCTGATTATGATCTTGTTGAATATAAGTAATTCTGTTGTCGGTGAATTCAGCTACCACGGATTGTGTGTTATCCGTTGAGTGATCATCGATAATAATCAGCTCAAAATCGCTAAAGGTTTGTTGTAGTACACTGCGTATAGCGCGTGGTAAGAGCTGACTACGGTTATAAGTGGTGAGTATGATAGAAAATAAAGGAACCATTATTAATTGATATGGGCGAGGATTCCATCCAACTCTTCTAAGCTATTATAGTGAATAACCAGTTGTCCTTTACCTTGTAAACCTTGTTTAAAGAGTACTTTCGCACCTAATTTATCGGATAGATTGCGTTCTAATAGCGCTACATCGGCATTTACCTTGACTGGGATGGCATGCGTTTGTTCAAGGAACGTCCCGTTTTGTACTAAGCGTTCTGTTTCGCGAACAGAGAGTTTATTTTTGACTACTTTTTCAGCCGCTTGAATTTGCAGTGCCGGATCTAAACTTAACAAGGCGCGGGCATGGCCCATTTCGAGTTGGCCTTGTTGTAGTAATAGTTTAACTGGTGGTGCTAAACTTAATAAGCGTAGTAAATTAGTGACTGCAGTACGCGAACGGCCAAGTGTTTCCGCAATCTGCTGGTGTGTCATGCTGAATTCGCTAATCAGCCGTTGTATGCCTTCCGCTTCTTCTAATGGGTTTAAATCTTGGCGCTGAATATTTTCGATTAAAGAGATGGCTAGCGCTGTTTCATCAGAAATAGTTTTAATTAAAACCGGTACTTCAGTGAGTTGTGCGAGTTGCGCGGCACGCCAACGACGTTCGCCCGCGATAATTTCATAACGATTTTTTTCAATAGCACGTATGACGATCGGATTAATAATGCCTTGCATACGAATCGAATTAGAAAGTTCTTCCAATGCCTCTTTTTTAAATTCGCGTCGCGGTTGATAACGTCCCGCTTGCAACTTTTCTATAGGTAAGTAACGTAATTCTTCTTTTGCCAGGGTGCTGGTTTGCACTAAATCGTCAAAGGGCTGACCGCTTAATAGCATGCCCAGATTTCGGCCTAAACGTGATTTTTTCATCATACTACCTGTTCAACAGACGGAGGTTTTTCATGCTTGGAACGTTTTTTTAATAGTATATTCGGCGTTGCTAAAGGCGCTGATTCTACGAAAGCACCTGCATCCTGTCCATCGCGGACTAAGATTTCTTTGGCTAAACTGATGTAGGCTTGGCTGCCGCTGGATTGGGGATCGTAGAGCAAAGCCGGTTGACTATGGCTAGGGGCTTCAGCCAAGCGGATATTACGTGGAATAGTCGTTGTATACAGTTTATCTTTAAAGTGTGTGAATAATTCTTCAGCCACTTGTTTGGCTAAGCTATTACGGCTATCGAATAAGGTGCGTAATATGCCATGAATTTGCAAAGCTGGGTTGACGGTTGTGCGTATACTTTGTAGCGTATTCATTAAGTTGCTGAGGCCTTCCAATGCAAAATATTCACACTGTACAGGGATGATCACAGAATCAGCGGCAACTAAAGCATTGACGGTTAATATATTTAATGAAGGCGGGCAATCTAAGAGAATATAATCGTAGGATTCGATTAAAGGGGCGAGTACTTTTTTAAGTGTATATTCGCGTTGCTCTTTTTGTAATAACTGAATTTCAGTCTGTGTGAGATCGCCTGAGCCGGGAATGAGTGTGTAGTGCGCCGGTGTTTTTATCAGACTCTCTTCGACGGGGGTTTCACCCAGAAGTACCTGTGCAATGTTAGCGCTGGTTGCTTCTTTTTGAAAAAGACTGCCGGTCGTTGCATTGGCTTGTGGATCCAAATCGATTAACAGGGTTTTTTGTTTTAGTAAGGCCAGGGACGCGGCCAGGTTAATGCAGCTCGTAGTTTTACCTACGCCGCCTTTTTGATTCACAATAGCAATAATTTTGCCCATAGAGCCTCATCACTCAGTCTTGACATGTTTGGTATAGTATAACGATTCGCTAGAGTTCTGCATAACCGTATAGTGAGATCTATTTGCTCAAGGGTCTTGTTACTCGGGTACACCCCGGTTTTTAATAAAAAGGCTAGTAATGTTTAAATTTCATTCAATCCTATTTTTTTTGGTAGGCGTTTTTTTCTATCAAAGCAGTATCGCAGCGCCTATCCATATTGTTGCAGCAGAAAATTTTTATGCTTCAGTCGCTAAAGAGATAGGTGGATCCTATGCTTCTGTAGAAAGTATCATGAGCCAGCCGGATCAAGATCCACATTTATTTAATGTGACGCCTCGTATCGCTAAAAGTCTGAGTCAGGCCGATCTCGTTGTCTTCAATGGCTTAGGTTATGATGCTTGGATGGAGGGCTTGTTAAGTGTTACAGCTGTTTCAACGCAGGCTAAAATGTGTGTAGCACAATTAGTGAATAAAAAGGAAGGAGATAACCCGCACATTTGGTACGATCCGATGACCATGCCAATATATGCAAAAACATTAGTTAATTTTTTAACTCAAAAAGATCCGGTACATCAAGCGGTTTATCAAACAAATTACCAAGCGTTTATTAAACGTTATCAACGATTAAGTGACTTAATTCAGCAACTAAAACCGCAGTCGCAACATGTTAGAGTGATAGCAACAGAGCCGGTGTTTGCTTATATGGCAAACGCCTTAGGTTTTGACATGCAAGGAATGCCCTTTCAAATTAGTATGATGAATGGTGTTGATCCGAGTCCGCAACAAGTACTGGAATTTCAACATGCCTTACAAACTCGTAGCGTTAAGGTTTTATTTTATAATAAGCAAGTAAGCAGTCCTTTAATTCAACAGTTATTAAAGGTGGCTAAGCGGAATGCTATTCCAGTCATCGGTATAACCGAGACACAACCGGCAAATACCACGTATAGTGGGTGGATGTCGGATCAATTAAATCAATTGGCTAAGGCGCTGCATGAACACGCTAGCATTTAAACAACTGGGCCTTGCCTATGGGAAGCGTTCTATTTTTAGTGATTTCACCGCAACGATTAAGCAGGGTGAATTTATTGCTATTTTGGGAGCAAATGGGGCAGGGAAGAGTACCTTGTTACGTTCAATCTTAGGGTTAGTGCCTATCAAGCAAGGGCAGATATCTATTTTTCAGCAACCTGTTCAGAAGGGTTCTGCATTGATTGGCTATATGCCGCAAGTAAGACAGAATTTGGTTAATCGTTCTTTGAGCGCGAAGACATGGTTAACGGCTAATTTGAATGGATTTAAATGGGGATTGCCGATTTTAAGTAAACAACAAAAACAAGAGTTATCTCGTGTTGTTCATTTGGTGAAAGCAGAACAACTCATGCATCGATCGTATGCGCTTTTATCGGGTGGGGAACGTCAACGATTATTATTAGCACAGGCATTGCTGAATAAGCCTAAAATTTTACTACTCGATGAGCCCTTAATGAATCTTGATCCCTATTATCAAGAAAATTTAGTGGCCTTAATTAATAGCATTCGTGTGGAATTGGGTATCACCGTATTATTTACCTCACACGATATTAATCCGCTCTTAAACTGTGTTGATAGAGTGCTTTATTTAGCCAGAGGGAAAGCGGCTATTGGTTTAGTGGATGAAATTATAACTAGCGAAAAACTAAGCGAACTTTACGATAAAGAAATTCATGTTATTCGCTATGAACAACAACTTTTTGTGATAAATAAAGATACAGGATACCATCATGGCAGTCACTGCAGGCCCGATCTTGATCATTTCTCTGTTTGAATATGATTTCCTACGTAATGCACTGGTAGCGGGTACGGTAGCCGCTATTCTTGCCGGTGTGGTGGGTTATTTTATGGTAATCCGCCGGCTTGCCTTTGCTGGTCACGCCTTAGGACACATTGGTTTTGCGGGTGCAACCGGTGCTGGGTTGCTGGGCTTAAGTCCGCTAACAGGACAATTGTTATTAACGGTATTAGCAGCGGTAGGGATGAGCGGTCTAGGTCACCGGATTAGTAAAAGTGATGTCGCTATCGGTATTGTTTTAGCGTTTGCATTAGGATTAGGTGTTTTATTTTTACACTTCTATATGAATTATGCCGCGCAGGCGATGACGATTTTATTTGGAAATTTATTGGGTGTTTCAGCACATTTAATAAAAATAATGGGCGGTTGTTGTGTAGTGAGTTTGATCGCGTTGAGTGTGATGGCAAGACCCTTGTTATTTTCAAGTTTGGAACCTGAGTTAGCCGAAGCAAAAGGCGTGTCGCTGTCATGTATTTCTATTTTGTTTATGATCATTGCGGCCATCGCTGTGACGATAACAAGTCAAGTGGTGGGGATACTATTAGTATTTACTTTATTGATAGGTCCTGCGGCTGCCGCTTTAAATTGGGCACGTGGGTTTGTTAGTGGATTGTTGTTAACCGTTTTTTTAGGTGTTTTAAGTGTGTGGGTGGGTATTATTTTAGCTTTTATAAGCGATTGGCCGATCCCTTTTTGGATTAGTATGTTAACAGCGGTTATTTATTTTTTAAGTGTTATAAAAAAAAGTTGAAAAAAGGGGAAAGTTATAAAAACTTTTACCCTTTTGTGTATTAGCGCCCAAAAGCAGGTCGATTGGCGTTTTCTTCCGATGAGACAGGAAAGCATTGTGAAAGCAATGCGAAGTCGAAGAGCCCGCGATAGGCGTGCGTTGACGGGCGAAGCAGGAAACGCATCACGCCGTAAAGTCATTTGTGCGAGGCACGGGCATGAACTCCGAAGGAGTGAGTGCGTGCCGGACGCAGGACGTATCGCGGCCTAATTTCAGTCGCGTCATGCGAACGAATTTCGGGGACACCATGGCCGAAATTCTTCGGGAGCATAGCGACTCACTTGGACTGCGCATATGTTTTCCATGTTTTTCATGTTTTTCATCGAGCGTGATCTATCAATCTTCCCAATTTAAACTTCCACCGGTTTGGTATTCGGTGACACGTGTTTCAAAGAAATTCTTTTCTTTTTTAAGATCGATAATTTCGCTCATCCATGGTAACGGATTAGTGATGCCAGGGTATTGTTCAGGTAAGCCAATCTGCGCTAAGCGTCGATTACCGATAAACCGTAAATAATCCCACATCATGTTGGCGTTTAATCCAAGAATGCCGCGCGGCATGGTATCTAAGGCATATTGGTATTCTAGTTCTACACCTTCTTTAACCAGATTAATAACATACTGTTTAAATTCACTAGTCCATAGATGTGGGTTTTCCAGTTTAATTTGGTTAATGACGTCGATACCAAAATTAAGATGCATGGATTCATCGCGTAAAATGTATTGGAATTGCTCCGCTGTACCCGTCATTTTATTGCGCCGTCCCATGCTCAGGATTTGTGAGAAACCGACGTAGAAAAAGATGCCTTCAAAGACAACATAAAAAGCAATCAGATCACGCAGTAGACGCTGATCATTTTCAGGTGTGCCGGTGCGGAAATGTGAATCGCCTAAACTTTGTGTAAATGGTAATGCCCATTCTGCTTTTTTGGCAACGGTGGGTAGTTCGCGATACATATTAAAGAGGCGTGCTTCATCCATGCCTAAGCTTTCAATCACATACTGATAAGCATGTGTATGTAGGGCTTCTTCAAAGGCCTGACGCAGTAAATATTGGCGACACTCTGGGTTAGTAATGTGGCGATAAACCGCTAAGACAAGATTATTGGCAACTAAAGAATCAGCAGTTGAAAAAAAACCTAGGCTTCGTTCAATGATCATCCGTTCATCTTCTGTTAGGCCATTGGGATCGCGCCATAAAGCAATATCTGCCGACATATTAATTTCTTGTGGCATCCAGTGATTAGCACAGGCGGCTAAATATTTTTCCCAAGCCCATTTATATTTAAAGGGAACAAGTTGATTAAGATCGGCACGACAGTTGATGATTTTTTTATCATCAACTTGTATGCGTGCGGCGCCCATTTCAATGGTTTCTAAACCAGTGAAACCAGCCGTTTCACTGGTCGTTGAAAGTATAGGGTTCGTCATTCACAATTCTCCAAAATTAAAAAAGCTGAGTTGTTTATAATAATTATTGACATGATTCGCAGTCCGGATCGAGTATCGAGCAGCTAGGCCCAGAGGTAGGTTCAGCGAATGACTGCACCGCATTTAAATGTCCTTTTTCTAGCGTTGCTTTCTCCATATGGGTCGCGCCTAATGTGCGTAAGTAATAACTGGTTTTTAATCCTTTGAGCCAGATTAATTTATATAATTCATCTAATCTTTTCCCTGAAGGCTCGGCCATGTACAGATTTAAGGATTGACTTTGATCTATCCATTTTTGTCGTCTAGAGCCTGCTTCAACTAACCAATGCACGGGTACTTCGAATGCGGTCGCATAAAGTTGTTTTAATGTTTCAGGAATACGCTCAATTTTTTGCAAGCTACCATCGTAGTATTTGATGTCATTGAGCATGACGGCATCCCAAAGCCCAAGTGATTTTAAGTCTTTAATTAAATAAGGATTAATGACAGTAAATTCACCTGACATATTCGATTTCACGAAGATGTTCTGGTAAGTCGGTTCTATGGATTGAGAAACGCCACAGATGTTCGAAATAGTGGCTGTTGGAGCAATCGCCATACAATTTGAATTGCGCATGCCATTCTGCATGACTTTTTGTCGTAAAGGTGCCCAATCTAAGGTGCTGGTTTGGTTTTGATTGAGCCATTCGCCACGGGTTTCTTGTAAGCGTGCTATGGAGTCTATGGGTAAAATACCTTGGCTCCAAAGTGAACCGGGAAAACTTTCATAGCTGCCGCGTTCTTTTGCCAAATCACTGGACGCTTCAATCGCATAGTAACTGATCATTTCCATGGACTGATCAGCGAATGCAATAGCCTTTTCTGAAGCATAAGGTACGCGTAATTGATAAAGTGCATCTTGAAAACCCATGAGGCCTAAGCCAATAGGGCGATGTTTTAAATTAGAACGCCGCGCTTGGGGGGCCGTGTAATAATTGATGTCGATGACATTATCCAGCATACGAATCGCAGTGCGAACCGTTGCACGTAATTTGCTTTGATCCAGTTCACCTGATTCGTTAAGGTGTTGCGGTAGATTAATACTGCCCAAATTACAGACAGCAATTTCATCCACGGATGTATTGAGTGTGATTTCAGTACATAAATTTGAACTATGAATGGTTCCCACATGTTGTTGGGGTGAACGTAGATTACAAGGATCTTTGAAAGTAACCCAAGGATGACCTGTTTCAAATAATAGGCTTAGCATCTTACGCCATAAATTAATAGCGGGTAACTTTTTAAAGTTTTTGATTTCACCGCGTGCTGCTTTGGCTTCATAGGCTACATATTTTTCTTCAAAGGCTAATCCATAAGCATCGTGTAGATCGGGTGTTTCATCGGGTGAAAATAATGTCCAGTTTTTTCCTTGCATGAGTCGTTTCATGAACAAGTCAGGTACCCAATTGGCCGTATTCATATCATGTGTGCGACGTCTATCGTCACCGGTGTTTTTTCTTAACTCTAAAAATTCTTCTATATCTAAGTGCCAGGTTTCTAAATAAGCGCATACGGCGCCTTTACGTTTTCCACCTTGATTAACGGCAACAGCCGATGCATTCGCAACATTTAAGAAAGGTACAACGCCTAAGGATTTTCCATTGGTGCCTTTGATGCGTGCACCCATTGCTCTGACAGAGGTCCAATCGTTACCTAAACCACCAGCAAACTTTGAGAGTAAGGCATTATCTTTTATAGCACTATAGATTTGGTCCAGATCGTCCGCGACAGTGGTTAAAAAGCAACTGGAGAGTTGTGGGCGTAAGGTGCCTGAATTGAATAATGTCGGTGTGGATGCCATATAATCGAAAGAAGAAAGTAATTTGTAAAATTCGATGGCACGTTCTTCTTTGTTGGGTTCTTTGATTGCCAAACCCATGGCAACACGCATAAAAAACGCTTGTGGTAATTCAAAACGAACCTCATCGGCATGTAGGAAGTAACGATCATAGAGAGTTTGCAAGCCTAGATAGGTAAATTGTTGATCGCGTTGAGGAAGTAGTGCGGCTGTCAATTTTTGTATATCAAAGGTTTTTAGTTCTGGGTCTAATAATTCAAGTGCAATACCTTGTTCAAGATAATGTTGAAAGTAATGCCGGTACAAGTCGTGTAGTGTGTCAGAACCAATCTTTCGTTCTATACCCAGAAAACTTAAGGCTTCCGCATAGAGTGTTCTTAGTAAGAATCGCGCTGTTGCATAGGTATAGTTGGGGTCTTGTTCTACTAAGGAGCGTGCGCTCATGATCAAGGCTTTATCAATATCAGCCAAAGGCATACCATCGTATAAATTACGCAACGTTTCTTGCAAAATCAGACCTGGATTGACTTCTGTTAAGTCATGACACGTTTCTATAATGAGCTTGCTAAGCTGCTCCATGTTTAAGGGACGTTGGCTTCCATCGCTTAATGTAATTTGTAATTGAATGCCAGGCTGAGAAGCGGTTTGGTCGCGCATTTTTCGTCGCTCTTCACGATAGAGCACGTAAGCTCTAGCGACTTGATGTGCTTCGGCGCGCATTAAAACCAGTTCTACTTGATCTTGTATGGTTTCAATAGGCAGTGTGCCGCCTTGTGGTAATCGTTCTTGTAGTATGTGCGTGATTTGCTCGGTAAGTTGCGTGACGCGCTCATGAATCCGGCTTGATGCAGCGGCTTGTCCACCTTCTACCGCAAGAAATGCTTTGGTGATGGCAACTCTGATTTTATTAGGATCATAACTAACCAGTTTTCCATTACGTTTGATAACTTGTAATAGGTTTGTACCGATAGTGGCCGATTTTTCCTCAATATAGGATGTGATTGGCTCATTTGCATTAAGCAAAAGGGAAGACGTCGTTTGTTCGGATGAAAGTCCGCTCATGGAGGCTCCTTAGGTCTGAAAACAGTAAATAGATGGCTAATACAGCGTGGTTAATATTATGTCTCTCTCTCGCTCTCTGGATCTTGTGGTTACGGCAGAACAACAGTTATTTTTAACACGGATGAGAGCATTGCTCATAAATGAGATTAACACAATATCATGTGGTATCTATCCTGTGCAACCACTATATGGAGTGAAAAAGTTTTTAATAAGCTGTGAATAAGTTGGGAAAATCGTGTTAGTATATTGGCCCTTATCGCAATAGAATTTTATTATAAATTCTTTTTGATTCTGTGAATGAATAGGGGTTTAATTCTCAAAAATAAAATAAGCGATTGGGTTTAGTGAAATAAATAACGTTGTGCTTAAGGTTAATCGTTCGGAAATATCAGAAGTAATAGGGGTAAAATTGTTATGTCAGTTGTTCCATTAAAAAATATTTCAGAAAGTATTTTTCGCGCTTATGACATTCGAGGTGTTGTTGATGAGACTATAACCCCCGAGGTTATTTTACTTCTGGGTAGAGCCATTGGAAGTGCAGCGCAAGAACAAGGTGAACGAACCATTATTACTGCACGTGACGGGCGTTTGTCTGGACCCGCTTTAATTGAAGTGCTTCACCAGGGATTACGAGAAAGTGGATGTGATGTTATCCATATCGGTCAAGTACCTAGTCCAGTACTCTATTTTGCGACCCGTACTTTAAGCACACACTCGGGCGTGATGTTAACCGCCAGTCATAATCCAGCTAATTATAACGGTTTAAAAATTGTTTTAGCGGGGAAAAGTTTATCTGAAGAAACCATCGCGGCGCTTTATACCAGGATTCAAACAGGATCTTTTAAATCAGGTAGTGGTGGATATACAGAGATCAATATTCTTGAAGATTATATTAATCGAATTGTTGGCGATGTTAAATTAAAGCGATCGTTGCGCGTGGTGGTAGATTGTGGAAGCGGTATTGCCGGTGTAGTAGCACCTGAATTACTGCGCCGATTGGGTTGTGAAGTGATTGAGTTGTTTTGTGAAGTGGATGGACGTTTTCCTCATCATCATCCTGATCCCAGTGTTCCGGAAAATTTGACTGATTTAATCCAAGCGGTTGCACAGCATAAGGCTGATCTTGGTTTGGCGTTGGATGGCGATGGCGATAGATTAGGTGTTGTTACCAATAAAGGCGAAATTATTTGGCCTGATAGACAATTGATGTTGTATGCCAGTGATGTTTTATCACGTAATCCCGGTGCGCTGATTATTTATGATATTAAATCAACACGAAATTTAGCCGATGTCATTAAACAACAGGGTGGTCGCTCTTTAATGTGGAAGACGGGTCATTCTATTGTTAAAGCGAAGCTGGAAGAAAGCGGCGCTTTATTAGCGGGTGAGATGAGTGGACATATCTTTTTTAAAGAGCGTTGGTATGGGTTTGATGATGGTCTTTATACGGCCGCACGTTTATTGGAGATTATAACCAAAGGCAATCAAAGCAGTAGTGAAGTATTTGCAGCGCTGCCTAATAGCATCAATACACCCGAATTAAAGTTAGCGATTGCAGAAGATAAAAAATTTGCGTTTATGCAAGCGTTTCAAAATGAAGTTGAATTTCCTAATGCGTCAATGAGTAAGATTGATGGTGTGCGTGCCGAATTTAGCGATGGTTGGGGTTTAGTCAGGGCTTCTAATACCAGTCCTTATTTAATACTTCGATTCGAAGCGGTTAGCAAAGAGGCATTGCAACGTATTCAAGCGTTGTTTGCAGAGGCTTTGTTGGCGCGTGATCCTACTTTTAAATTGCCTTTTTAATCCTATGCGAATTATTACTTTAAATCTGAATGGTATTCGTTCTGCCGCAAAAAAAGGATTTTTTGATTGGATGCAAACACAGAAAGCGAATGTTATTTGTTTACAGGAAACCAGAGCGCAAGAACATCAAGCTAGGGAGGCAGTTCAGCTACCGGGTTATCACGCTTATTTTTTTGATGCAGAAAAAAAAGGCTATAGCGGTGTTGCCATTTATAGTCTTAAGAAGCCCGATAAAGTAATAGCAGGATTAGGTTGGGAGTCAGCAGATAAAGAAGGGCGATATATTCAACTTGATTTTCCTCATTTAAGTGTCGCCTCACTGTATATGCCTTCAGGTACCACCGGGGATGTTCGCCAAGCGATTAAATTTCAGTTTCTGAGTGCATATGAAAAAATTTTAAAAAAGCAAAGAAAACAAAAGCGTGAATATATTATCTGCGGGGATTGGAATATTGCACATAAGCCAATTGATTTAAAGAATTGGCGTGCTAATCAAAAACATTCTGGTTTTCTACCTGAAGAACGTGCGTGGCTTGATCATGTGTTTGGTCCCTTGGGTTATGTGGATGCTTTTCGGGAACTAAACCAACTGCCCGATCAATATACCTGGTGGTCAAATCGTGGACGTGCTTGGGAAAAAAATGTCGGGTGGCGCATCGATTATCAAATCGTTACACCAGGTTTGAAAAATAAGCTTAAAGCGATTGAGATATACAAGGAGCAACGTTTTTCAGATCACGCACCGTTACGAATTGATTACGATTTGTAATAATATGAGAATCAAAATTATTTTCTGATGTAGAACGGTTAAATTTCTTTAAACTAGCATAATTTCTTGATAAAAAATCGGCAATGTCTGCATTTTGCAGAATAGCTGCCGCAGCGGCATTATCTGCTATAGCAGGATCATCTGAATCATCCGTGACTAAAGGCTCTTTTATCAGTGCTTTTTCAAGTTCATGATGCAAACCTAATGTATTTAAATGTGTATCCAATTGATCATTACTAACGTCCCATTTTTTGCGCCATGCATCGATGATCAGGCTACTATCTCGTGCTACTATTTTTGCTTGTTTATTTGCTTGTTTATTTGCTTTTTTGAATGTTTCGGTTTTACTAGGGGCATTGTTAAAAATATCTTTGAGGGCCACAAGAGAGTCAAAAACTTGTTTTAACCTTGTAGCAAGATTCTCTAAAGCAGCTTTAGCAAAATCAAGTGATTTTTGTTTATCGTTTTTTACTTCTAGCATTATTTTTTTATTTGAGTCTAGTAATTCTCTAGAGATACGTCGTTCTTTATTTGCGGAGGGTAAAGTAGCTAATCCAAGTTTTTGTTCTCTAGGAACTAGATAATGCCAATGATCACCCTTAAACAGTAAATTAAAAGCCGGAGTTTCCGCTTGTGAATCTTGTGATAGAGAGTCAGAGTGATAATACTTGTTTGTATAAGGGTTTTTGCTTATTAATTTAAGTTGGATGCCAAAATAGTTTGCTAGAGGACCTAGGATTTGTTGACCTATCCACTCACCAGTTCTAAAGAGTTGTATCTCCTCTTCAAGCAAATCTTCTGGTTTTATGCCCATTTCCTCCTCACAAGTTTCTATATAGCTTGCAACGCCTATGAGCCGCAATCCTTGGCCCAAGATTAAGTTAATAGCGGCAAGGCGATCGCGAGTCAGTGGCTGTTCAACTAAGAAATCTTTGAATTGAGAAAAAGTTAGATCATGTTGAAAAAAAAATTCCATAAATTTAAAAAGCTCTACTTCTAGTTCATGCTTAAATTCGGATACATTTATTGATCCTAAGTCTAAACATACTCTAATGACATCTCTAAATTCAGAAAATTTTTTTTCGTCTAAGGTTAATTTATTGTTAATGATGCTATCAATAAGGCCACAGGCAAAGGCATATAAGCCACAATTACCATCACCAAATGGAGAAATTGGGTAATAAGTTTTTCCATTATCAAAAGGATCAAAAGGCTTATCTTTTATATAATGAGGCGAGTTAGCAAAAATCATAAATGATATCGCCAAAATAGTAATAATAAATAAACTGTAGCAGTCATTTTTGAGGGCTTCAAGTTTTTAAATTTTTTTGAATAAAAATGATTAATTTTTTTAAAGAAAATTCTACAGCGGCGTAGCGTAGGATTAATCGATCACCATCAAAATGTTGCTCACAAGTTTCACTCATGGCATTTCTATAAGCCCAACCGAAGTATACGGTGCCTACTGGGTTTTTTTGTTCCACCATCAGGACCTGCAATTCCTGTAATGGCTAAGCTGACATCAGCAGGGCTTTTTTTTAAAACACCTTTAGCCATTTCTGCAGCTGTTTCTTGACTGGCAGCGCCGTAATGGTTCAGGGTTTTTTCTGACACGCCGAGTAGCTCTTGCTTTGATAGATTGGAGTAACTAATAAAGCCACGTTCAAACCACGCCGAAGAACCGGGTATCGCGGTAATGGTTTGTGCAAGTTGACCGCCAGTACAGGATTCAGCCGTTGCTAACTTAAGGTGGTGCTGCTTGAGAAGCGTGCCTAGTTGTTCAGACAATGCATGCACTTGGGAAGTAGGGGCCGTGGGGATCTCCTTATAGAGTAGGTAGGTAGGTGGATAATGAAAATGTTATTGTAAATCAGCTTCTTTTACGGCAACATAGCGGCTTGTTTGTCGCTTATAGAATTATCCTAGGTAAATTATGTCGAAAGAAGACCAAATTGTTATGGAAGGTACTGTGATTGAGACCTTGCCCAATACCTTGTTTCGAGTACAGCTGGAAAATGGACATGTTATCAACGCCCATATTTCAGGGCGTATGCGTAAAAGTTATATCCGAGTTTTAACCGGAGATAAGGTCAAGGTAGAGATGACGCCTTATGACCTTAGCAAAGGGCGTATTATATTTCGAGGCAAAGGATCCGATATGGATAAACCTAAGCCTGCCCAATAGGTGCTTGGGATAATTGTTGTGGTGGTAGAGCCACCGCCGTTATACCCTTCTCATGGATAATCAATTGTAAGCTATCGTTTGAACTGGTTAAGGTTAGTTGCCCACCGTGAACTAAGCGGCCAAATAGTAGTTCATCAGCAATCGGTTTTTTAATTTTTTCTTGTATTAAGCGAGCCATGGGGCGTGCACCCATTGCTTTATCATAACCGTGTTTGGCAAGCCAGACTCGCGCGGCTTTGTCTACACACAGGCGTACATGTTTTTTCTCTAACTGTGTTTCTAACTCTAATAAGTATTTATCAACTACCTGGGAGACGATTTCGGGACTTAGGTAATTAAAATAGATCGTTGCATCTAAACGATTACGAAACTCAGGGGAGAATACACGTTTTATTGCCTCTGGATTCTCACCCGCCAGGCTTGATTCGGCAGCAAATCCAATGGCTTGTCGACTCCAGTGTTCAGCACCCGCATTACTTGTCATGACTAATACGACGTGACTGAAATCTGTTTTTCTGCCATTCGTGTCTGTTAAGCTACCATGATCCATGACTTGTAATAATAAGTTAAAAATATCGGGATGCGCTTTTTCAATTTCATCTAATAATAAAACAGCATGCGGATGTTTAGTCACGGCTTCGGTTAATAATCCACCTTGGTCATAACCAACATAACCAGGAGGTGCGCCAATTAAGCGTGAGACACTATGTCGTTCCATATATTCCGACATATCAAAGCGGAGTAATTCTATACCCATCAGCTCGGCTAATTGACGAGTGATCTCTGTTTTTCCAACACCCGTAGGGCCTGCAAATAGAAAGGAAGCGATGGTTTTGTTGGTTTCCCTTAAACCTGAGCGTGTCAGTTTCATTGCGGCACAGAGATTTTCTATCGCAAGTGATTGACCAAAGACACGATGCTTTAATTTTTCCTCTAAGTGGCGTAATCGATTTTTATCCGATGCGGATACATTTCGAGTGGGGATACGAACCATTTTGGCTACAATAGATTCAATTTCATGCGTACCAATAAAGAGTTTCTTTTTATGGGCAGGTTGTAAGGCTTGATAAGCACCAGCTTCGTCTACGATATCAATCGCTTTGTCGGGTAAGAAACGATCGGGTAAGTAACGTGCAGCGAGCTCTACGCTAGCACGTAAGGCATTCATACGGTATTTAACGTGATGGTGCGCTTCTAGTCGTTCACGTAGACCACGTAAAATAGCGAGTGTTTCTTCTACATTAGGTTCTGGCACATCTATTTTCTGGAAGCGTCTTGCTAAGGCGCGATCTTTTTCAAAAATACTACGGTATTCTTGATAAGTGGTTGCACCGATACATTTTAGCTCACCGGTTGTTAGCAAGGGTTTAATTAAATTCGAAGCATCCATGACACCACCGGATGCAGCCCCAGCGCCAATGACAACATGAATTTCATCAATGAATAATACGGATTGAGGTTCTTGTTTCAGTTGTGCAAGCAAGGCTTTAAATCTTTTTTCAAAGTCACCACGATATTTAGTGCCTGCCAATAAACTACCTAAATCGAGAGAGTAAATAGTGCTATGAGCAAGAACAGCGGGGACTTCTTTTTTAACAATGGCTTGAGCAAGCCCTTCAACAATAGCTGTTTTACCTACTCCCGCTTCGCCTACTAATAAAGGGTTATTTTTTCGTCGTCGGCAAAGGATTTGAATAACGCGGGCTAATTCTTCTTTTCGGCCAATAAGTGGATCAATTTTTCCAAGTCGTGCTTTACTGTTGAGATTAATGGCATAGAGCTCTAATAGACTATTTCCGGGTCCTTCAATAGTGACTTCTTCTTCAGTAACAAACTGACTTAATTTAGCATCTGTGTTTTCTTGCAATTTAGGAAGGCCTTGCGAGATATAATTGGATAAATCAGATCGGGTTACGTTTTCACGGCGTAAGAAGTAAATAGCTTGACTATCTTGTTCACCAAAGATAGCAGCAAGTATATTGACGCCGTTCACTTCTGTTTTTCCGCTGGACTGAACTTGAAAAATGGCGCGCTGTAATACACGTTGAAAACCTAGAGTAGGCTGTATATCAAGATTGGCATCAGTCACAGGAAATAAAGGCGTTGTCGCCGCAATAAAATTATTGAGTTCATTTTTAAGCCGATTTAAATTAGCGCCACACGCTTTAAGTGCCGCGGTAGCAGATGGCTCTTCTAATAGTGCGAGTAATAGGTGTTCAACGGTCAAATATTCATAACGCTTTTCGCGTGCTTGCTTAAATATAGAATTTAAGCTCATTTCAAGTTCTTTGCTAAACATGGTGCCCTCCTTATCTCAAACGGGTAAAAAAATCCGTGTTTTCTCGTATAGAAACGATTTCCACTGTTATTTATCAGTTAGGTAGTCCATGTTAGAAAAATAATATCCCTTTATTTTTAGCCTAGCCGAAATTTAGGGATTTGCGAGTTTTACTGTTTTAAAATAGAGCGGCTTTATAAACCTCACCATGGGTTTATAGGGAAGGCACTTTGAAGAGATGGATATACCTCTTCAAAGTGTAATGGGTATGTTAATTTTTATACTTAGCTAAGGCTGGCAAACGAATGTTGGGAAGACATGTGTTTGATCATAGATTGACCAAAAACAGAGCAGCTAACTTCTTGAGCATCTTTCATGAGGCGTGCAAAGTCATAAGTCACTGTTTTCGCTTGAATTGCGCCTTCCATGCCAGTAATAATTAAATCAGCCGCTTCATTCCACCCCATATGTCGCAACATCATTTCAGCAGAAAGGATAAGTGAACCTGGATTGACTTTATCTTGACCAGCATATTTAGGTGCTGTGCCATGGGTTGCTTCAAACATCGCTACTTTATCACTGAGATTGGCACCCGGGGCAATGCCGATGCCACCTACTTGTGCGGCTAATGCATCCGAAATGTAGTCACCATTAAGATTAAGCGTAGCAATGACGCTATACTCATCAGGGCGTAATATGATTTGTTGTAAAAAAGCATCTGCGATGAAGTCTTTGATGATGATATTTTGACCCGTTATTGGATTTTTTAAGTGCATCCAAGGTCCACCATCCAATAATTCGGCAGCAAACTGTTCTTTGGCTACGGCATAACCCCAGTCTTTAAAGGCACCCTCGGTAAATTTCATAATATTACCCTTATGTACCAAGCAGACAGAAGGCAGATTATGCTGAATAGCATATTGAATAGCGCGTTTTACTAAGCGCTGTGTGCCTTCTTTAGAGACAGGTTTAACACCAATACCGCAGTGTTCAGGAAAACGAATTTTTTTAACATGCATTTCATGTTGTAAAAAATGAATGACTTTCTTGGCCTCTGGGCTATCGGCTTCCCATTCTATGCCCGCATAAATATCTTCCGAGTTTTCACGAAAAATAACCATGTTGGTTTTTTCAGGTTCACGCATAGGACTAGGAACACCCTTAAAGTAGCGAACCGGACGTAGACAAACATAGAGGTCGAGTTGTTGACGTAAAGCAACATTGAGAGAGCGAATGCCACCGCCTACAGGGGTGGTTAAGGGGCCTTTAATCGAAACAACATATTCTTGAAGTGCGTTCAATGTTTCTTCGGGTAGCCAAGTATCTTGTCCATAAACGCGTGTGGATTTTTCTCCGGCATAAACTTCCATCCATGCAATGCGACGTTCATCGCCATAGGCTTTTTCTACGGCGGCGTCGACCACCTTTTTCATGACGGGCGTAATATCAATGCCGATCCCATCGCCTTCAATAAAAGGGATAATGGGTTGGTCGGGGACGTTGAGTGAAAAATCGGGATTGACGCTAATTTTTTCTCCCTGACTTGGGATTGTAATGTGTTGGTATGACATGACAGGTTCTCTTTAGTTTTTGCGATGCAAATAAACATTAAATTCTTCGCGGTATTTTACCGTATTTTTAACAGGGAGGCGAGTTTAAGCAGGGCTAAAGGGTAATTAGTTTCTCTGTCTAAACCGCTGAGCGCATCGTTTTATTATTTTTTGAAATAAAAATTAAATAGCGTATTGGATGCTAGTATGAGTTTAAGCATTTATATTTTATTTATTATGTATTAGTATTCAAACGATGAGACAGGAAAGCATTGTGAAAGCAATGCGAAGTCGAAGAGCCCGCGATAGGCGTGCGTTGACGGGCGAAGCAGGAAACGCATCACGCCGTAAAGTCATTTGTGGGAGGCACGGGCATGAACTCCGAAGGAGTGAGTGCGTGCCGGACGCAGGACGTATCGCGGCCTAATTTCAGTCGCGTCATGCGAACGAATTTCGGGGACACGATGGCCGAAATTCTTCGGGAGCATAGCGACTCACTTGTCTTAAATTAAATAATCATACCTATAGCGTGGTAAATATTAATGTTAAATTCTCATTCAGAGCTGCATTTAGCGGCTAAAGAAGGAAACGATGAAAAAGTAAAATTTCTGATAGAAAGAGGCGTTGATGTGAATAAAGCGGGTGATTGTAGAGAAACCGCATTGCATGATGCTGCGGATAATGGGCACACGGCTATCGTTGAATGTCTTTTAAATGCAGGTGCGGAGATTGATAAAGCGGATATTGATGGAGAAACAGCATTGCATGGTGCTGCACGTAATGGACATATTACAACAGTGAGATTACTGCTAGAAAAAGGCGCTAATATAAATAAAATAGATATTGATAGATCAACTGTGCTGCACCATGCCGTGTTTAAGCGGTACACTGAAATTGCAGCGCTTTTTTTAGAAAAAGGGATTGGTGTAGATAAAGTAGATATTTTTGGATTAACCGCACTTCATTTAGCGGCGCTTAATGGCGATACAGCAACGGCTAAATTTCTGATAGAAAAAGGCGCTGATGTTGATAAAGCGGATCGGAGTGGAAAAACAGCACTGCATCGAGCCGTGCTGTATAGACACACGGAAATGGTGAATCTTTTATTAGAGAAAGGAGCAAATATTGATAAAGCGGGCGAGTTGGGACGAACAGCGCTGCATTTGGCGGCATTTAATGAACTGAATGAAATTACCGCACGGCTGATAAAAAAAGGCGCTGATATTAATAAAGTGGATATCAGTGGAAAAACAGCGCAACAGCTGGCGATTTTAAATGGGCATCAAGAAACCGCTAAATTGTTTATAAGAGGAAAAAGGTTGGCAGATTCAGAGGGTACAACGCTGTTCTCAAAAAAATGCAATAAATTTGAAATAGCACCGGGGGTTGTGGAAAATCCACTGACGCCAATCGAAGGGGGTGTATCGGTGGAGGTCGTTTTACGGAGCCATTAGAGGGAGGGATTTTCTACCATTGTTTCATTAAATTCATATATACTTTAAATTTTTCTAGCATAAAATAATGGTTGATTTTTCTTTAGGGCAAAAAATAATTCTTTGGGTGATACCACTTATTTTTGCTATTACAGTCCATGAAACGGCACATGGTTGGGTTGCTTCTAAATGTGGCGATCCTACCGCCAAACTATTAGGCCGTTTAACGTTAAACCCCATCAAACATATTGATCCTATTGGTACCATTGTTGTACCCGCTATTCTTTTCTTTTTAGGCGGCTTTATTTTTGGTTGGGCGAAGCCGGTTCCTATTACCTGGCGAAATTTGAAGAACCCTCGCCGTGACATGGCGCTGGTTGCCGCAGCAGGCCCCCTGGCTAACTTAGGCATGGCTTTCCTTTGGGTCGCTGTGGCTAAACTAGGTATAGGCATGCATAGCGCTCCTTTTGCTTATATGGGGCAGATTGGTATATCGATCAATTTGGTATTGATGCTGTTGAACTTAATCCCTATTCCTCCGCTGGATGGAAGTCGGGTTGTGGCCAGTCTATTGTCTCCGGCTATGGCCTATCGCTTTAACCAGCTTGAAGTGTATGGTTTTTTGATTTTAGTATTGTTATTGGCCAGTGGGTTGCTAGCGCGGCTATTAGGCCCTATTCTTCAAGGGTTATTATCGGTTTTTTTTAGGATTTTTGGTCTTTAAGCATTACACTAGTCCTCATGACAGGAGATACTCCCTCTACGACAGCGGTTTCGGCGCCGGTAGCGACCGTTCGTGGGCAGCCCTTTATTCAGCTTCCAAGCGATCTCTATATTCCTCCACAGGCCTTAGAGATATTGTTAGAGACCTTTAGTGGGCCTTTAGATCTATTACTTTATCTTATCAAGAAACAGAATTTTGATATTTTGGATATTCCTGTCGCCGAAGTGACGCGACAGTATATGCACTATATAGAGCTGATGCAGGTTTTAGAGATTGAATTAGCCACAGAATACTTGGTGATGGCAGCGGTATTAACCGAGATTAAATCCCGCTTGCTATTACCCAAGCCAGCTTTGTCACAATCGGCTGAAGAGGCAGATCCGCGAGCTGAATTGATTCGCCGTTTACAAGAATATGAACAGATAAAACAAGCCGCGTATGAGCTTGATCAGTTACCTAGGCAGGGTCGTGATATTTTTTTAGCGATGGCGCAAGCAGAATTAGGTGCGCTTCCCCTTGTCAATGATGAAACGCGGCCGCCGCTTGATTTAGAGGATTTAGTCGCGGCGTTACAGTCAGTTTTGACACGCGCTGCATTAACGACGCACCATGCGATTGCCCAAGAGCCTTTGTCGATTCGAGAACGGATGTCACAGATTTTACATAGACTTTCTACAGAAAATTGTGTTGAATTTACGGGCTTTTTTACCCTAAGCGAAGGGCGTATGGGCGTTGTTGTCACCTTTATAGCACTTTTAGAATTATGGCGACAAGCCTTGATTGATCTGATACAAGCAAAACCTTATGCGGAGATTGAAGTAAGAACACGATGAGATTTCAAGATAAAACAATAATAATAACAGGTGGATCTTCGGGAATAGGTGCAGCGACAGCGCAGTTATTTAGTCAAGAAGGTGCGACTGTGTATGTGCTGGATAAAAAAAATTTAGATTATCCATACAGTGAAAATATCATGTATTTTCCTTGTGATGTTTCTAATCTTCAGCAGGTTAAAGTTGCGATTGCGACGATCCAGGAAAAATCACCACAGATCGACTTTCTTTTTTGTAACGCCGGTGTTCATTTATTTGCAACGATTGAAGAAAGTAGTGTAGAAGCAATGAATCACGTCATTACAAGCAATTTATTCGGCACAATTTATTGTTTGCAGCAGGTTTTACCTATTATGCGCAAACAAAAATTTGGTTCTATTGTTTTAATGGCTTCTGATCAGGCTTTTATTGCAAAAGAGCAGTGTGCTATTTATGGTGCAAGCAAGGCAGCCATCGCACAATTGGCTAAAAGCACGGCATTGGATTATGCCGCTTACGGTATCCGTGTTAATTGTGTTTGCCCAGGAACGATTGATACGCCAATGTATCAACGCGTGATTCAACAGTTTCAAGAAAAAACCCATTTATCTGAACAGGTTATTAAAGCCGACGTGGCAGAGCGATTACCTTTAAAACGAGTTGGAAAGCCTGAAGAGGTAGCTGATGTCGTGGGTTTTTTATGCGGTGATACGGCTTCGTTTATGACCGGCGCTTTAGTTAATATCGATGGCGGTTATACGATTCAGTAAGCAAGGATTTTACGGTGCGACGCGTTTCTTGTTTTGCGCCCATGCCAATGCACACTAATAGCGCGTAAACGTGCTGTTTTCCCCATACTTTCCTGTTCTGATCAAGCTGCAAGGCCTATTTTTAGGGTAATTTTATCCTTAAGATTAGTTTAAGGTACATAATATAAGCTTGTTTTCAGTATATTAAAAACAAGCTTATATTATGTCGCTTATCTACGTTATTAATCCACAAACTGATCCAAAGGTCAAAGAAGCTGATTTATTGTTAATGGAGCTTCTTAAAAGCATGACGCCCGGAGATGTTTACAAAAAGGACACCAGCGTTCCGATTGTATTCCAAGGGGAAGCTTACCAAATTTTATTGACACATGAGATCCTTTGTCGAAAACGTCAATATAAACAGGGATTGCGCTATGAAGTCATCGATAATAACCCTAAAGGGCAGGGTGCTTTTGGTCAAGTGTCTTCCACGACGACACTGATAGTCCATGATGATCAGATTGAAAGAAAATATAAGCGCATTATTAAGAGAGAAATAAAGCCAGAGAATGGGGTTGATACTTTTAGTCAAGAGGCTGTACTAGGTCAGAGGGTAGCTTACTTGCATATGAAGCCTGTCGTAAGTAATAGTCAAAGAAATAAGGGAGCCGTTTCTGAAAAGTTTCTTATTATGCATCACTTGCCGGGTGAGCCGCTTGATAAGCTTTTAAAGGATGGGAGCATTAGTCGTTTAGATCAATTTGAAAAATTAAAGCTTTCTTTAGCACTTTTACGTACATTAAAAAAAGAAGTATACGATGTGGGGTTGATTCATAGTGATATTAAACCTGACAATATTATGGTGGACTTTAAACCGGGTAATTCAATGCCCGATGTTTATATTATTGATTTTGGTCTTTCTAGAGTAGGGCCTGGTGAGTCTAGAGGGCATAATCTCCTTTATAGTGCGCCTGAATCAGTTGCTGGATATAGTGGGAAAGAGAGCGATACGTTTGCTATGGGGGGGATAATCCAATCAATATGGCAAAACGACTATCCTAAATTTCTTGCTGCTATTGCTAAAGCATTGAAAAATAAAAAGCTATCGCGAGAGAATAAAGCTAGAGCTATACTAGCGATAAAAACACAGGTAGTGATTGACTATGGAGTGATTGATGAGCTCGTAAAAGGAATGCTTATGTTGAGTATTGATCAACGTACTCCTTTACCAACGGCGCTTAGTGAAATGGAAGCTATTTATTGCTCAACTAAAGCGAATGAAAAGCAGACACAACTTCTGTCTATAGTGTATTCCAATAAAATGTTTAT
Organism: Rickettsiella endosymbiont of Dermanyssus gallinae; assembly: GCF_019285595.1. Classification (NCBI taxonomy): domain Bacteria; kingdom Pseudomonadati; phylum Pseudomonadota; class Gammaproteobacteria; order Legionellales; family Coxiellaceae; genus Rickettsiella; species Rickettsiella endosymbiont of Dermanyssus gallinae. Next base: position 1,392,694 of record NZ_CP079094.1, on the reverse strand, counting down.
GCAGATATTGGGTTCAGCAGCTGAATTCAAACTTACAGATGATACAGTAACTGGCTATTTAGAATCTATTAACACTAAATTAAAGGAGGAAACGCCATGTATGGCGGTATTATTACGTTGTTTGAAGTCGTTAGAGACAGAAGAAGAAAATAAAACAAAAGACACCCATTTAATTAATTTACAGCAATCGGTTAGGGAAGCTATTTGTGTTTATATGCAAAAGACCTATACGCTGAGTAACGTTAAAAATAAAGATAGGATTGCTTCAGAGAGAAGAGTTTCGGATATCAATTGTTTGCTAAATTATTTAGAGAGTTACACTAGCGAAGTAGGTTTAAGCAAGAAAATTCTAGATTGGGAACAATCGCTGGAAAGAGGATTTCTAGGTAGAAGTGCATTAGCTTCGTTGGTGCATCAAGCGATGTTTAAAAATAGATCTAAATCAGATAGGTCTTCGTTTTTTAGACCTTCTAACGTGGTTCGAATGAATAAACCAGTGGGCTATGTGCCCGTTCGTTTTCAGCCTTAGCTCGTTAATTGATCGATGGCGGTTTCTAGCAATCGCCCCAAATCATGACTCGCTTTTTCTGCAAAATGTAATGTTCCTTCGTGCGTGATAGATTCTTCGCTAAGTCCCGAAGCAAGGTTCGTTACCACGGAAATAACAGCAACTCTTAAACCACAGTGTCGAGCAACAATCACTTCGGGGACAGTCGACATACCAATGACATCGGCACCTAAGATACGGAAGGCACGGATTTCGGCCGGTGTTTCAAAACTAGGTCCTAAAACGCTGAAGTAAACACCTTCGGGTAAGGAAATATTTAATCTCTTTGCAGTTTGCTGCAAGCTATGACGAAGTTTTTTATCGTAGGCATCATCCATGGGAAAGAAACGTGGACCAAACGCATCATCATTAATGCCAACGAGGGGATTCATGGGATGAAAATTGATATGATCCGCGATTAATACCAATTGGCCGGGTTGAAAATCCTTGCGTAATGATCCGGTTGCATTAGTCATTAATACACTTTCACAACCTAAGCATTTTAAAATTCTAATGAAAAGCTGAAAATCTTTTTCCCGCATCCCTTCATAGGCATGGACGCGACCTTGGCAACAGATGACAGGTACTTTATTCAAATAACCTAATAGAAGCTGTCCCGGATGGCCTTCAACGCGGCTGACGGGGAAATTAGGTAGTGAATGATAAGGAATACGAATAACATCTTCTAGTCTGTCAGCAAGATTAGCAGAACCAGAGCCTAAAATAATAGCTATTTTAGGCTTGAAATCAGGACGTTTGGCTAATATAAGTTGGATGAGTTCGTGGGGATGGTTCTTCATCACATTTTACTGGGTTATAGGGGGAGTAAAACCCGCGGGTGTCTCAATTTCGCCTTCAGCAAATAAAAATTTCCCCATCTCTTTTTTTAAGAATTCTCTTGCTTGGGGTTCTAGGGTACTGAGGCGATACTCATTAATTAGCATGGTTTGGTGATTAGTCCATTGTTGCCAAGCGGGTTTGCTAATCGATTGATAGATACGTTGACCTAATTCACCTGGAAAAGGCGGCTGGTCAAGACCTTCGGCTTGTGTTTGTAGTTTAATACAATAAATGCTTCTGCTCATAAGAGGATAGTGTTATTTAATTGTTGGATATACTCTTCGCACTTGAATTTTCGGCTGTGTTGCCGAAAATTCAAGTGCGAAGAGTATAAGTTTTTTTACAGGGGTAGCTAAGCCCTTTTTCTGTAATTGTTGAACGTTATACCAGACTATGCGATCAGATTCCATCAATGGGGGACGCCATTCTTTTACCAGCATTACCACCGCGTGTATATCAAGATGGAAATGGCTAAAGGTATGTCTCATTTGCGTGAGTTGGCTCGCTTTTTCCGTTGCACAATAGTAGTGTTTTTTTGAGAAGTTTTTCGAATCTTCATCGGAAGGGCACTCAGGTAGGCTCCATAATCCTCCCCAAATCCCAGCGGCCGGACGTTTTTCTAACAAAATTTCCTGTTGTTGATTCACTAAAATCAACATTTGTATAGAACGAATGGGTAGTTTTTTACTCGGTTTGGGTGATGGGAAATTCACCGGATTTCCTGTGTTATAAGCTAAACAATGTGTTTGCAAGGGGCATTGATCACATTTGGGTTGAGTTCGTGTACAGATTAATCCGCCCAGATCCATCATCGCTTGTGTATAGGCGGCTGTTTGTCGTGTAGGTGTATAGCGCTCGGCTAATTCCCATAAGGTTTTATTAACAGCGCTTAAACCAGGCCAACCCGTTAGCGCATGAAAGCGTGTTAATACACGTTTTACATTGCCATCTAAAATGGCAGCGGCGTGATCAAATCCTAGTGAAAGAATGGCCCCTGCGGTTGAGCGTCCAATACCCGGTAAACTTTGTAGTTGTATTAAGTTCTGAGGAAATTTGCCGGCATATTCTTGTTCAATCATTTGTGCGCAGCGATGCAGGTTGCGCCCACGTGCGTAATAACCGAGCCCAGCCCATAGACTTAATACGTCATCAAGATTAGCGGCTGCAAGTGAGGATAGATTAGGAAATTGCTTAATAAAACGCTTAAAATAGGGGATAACGGTGGCAACCTGCGTTTGTTGTAACATTATCTCCGATAACCAGACATGATACGGTAATTTTTTTTGTTGCCATGGTAAATTTTTTCGTCCGTGCGCATTGAACCAGTTAAGGACACGTTGTTGAAAATATCTAGGTAGAAGAATAGGTATCACGTTGAAATTGTCGTCCCGCAATTAGATTGCAGGACGATTGGTTAATCGCATTAGTGAAATATTTTACTCAAATCAAGTTTATTCAGCTGTTCTTGTAGCTTACCTTTGAATTTTTCTTTAAATATATTAATGCTTAATTTATCGAGAATAGGGGTAATATGCAGCTGATTAAATGCGCCGCTAATTCTAATTGGAATAGCAATACCTTCGGGACTACCATCGCTGAGAACAGGCTGCGCGTTTAATTCATAGTTCATCTGTTGTTGCGGTAGGTTAAGGGATCCTTGTCCACTAATGCGTAGCCGCCCGCTATTAATATTGAGATCATTATTCGTTATGATGCCCTTATCAATAACAAAAGTACCCGTAAATTTGTCGAACGGTGTATCTGTGCCGTCTGCAGTTGGGCTGGGTTGATGTTTGAGTAATGCTCTACCTAAAGCAACCCAATAAGAAACATTGACGCCTTTGATGGATCCATTATCTACACTAAATTGACCTTGTCCGTGCAGGTTTTTTGTCAGGCTATCTGCGTCACTGCCATGTGTAAGAAATTTACCAGAAAGATTAGCTAAACCCACTAATTGTATTTGACTTTTGTTCGCAAACTCCTGAAATAGGGACTGAATGTTGATTTGGTTTAACTGACTTTGTATGACAAGTTGAGGCGTTGCTGTGCGTAGATCAAGTGTCAGATTACCTTGATAATTACCATGGTAAAGATCGCCTGTTATGGGGGTAAGTGACAGGATGTTATTTTTAAATTGAAATGGAGACTGGAGTCGCTGGATAGTGAATTGACCCGCTTTGAGTTGGTAGCTTGCGAGTACTCCCGATAGCAATGGATTCTTAAATAAGTTTTGCCCTTGGATATGACCTGAAAATTTATTCTGATCAACCGTAAGGGTAAATTTATCCGAAGCAAAGGTTTGGTTATTTAAATTAATGCTTGCATCCGCTTGAAGTGAAATCGGTAATACACCGTTAGGGTAAGCAGGATTTTTTAATAATGTATTAAGATTTAATTTATTTAAGCTGACTTCTTTTCCATCCGCATTTAAGGTGATATCGGTATTGAGTTTTACATGGGCCTTCAATACCGGTGCATTTGTATTTACATTAAATTGTAATGCGAAAGGAGAGCTTTTATTCAGTGTTAAATTGGCGCTTTTCAATTGTAATTGCGATATCTCATAGCGTTTATTTTTTTGTTTATCATCAAAAAAGACATGGCCATTTTGAATGTCTAAGCCGGCTACGACAACGCCTAACGGTTTTAAATTATCAGGTAGTGTTTCAGTGGATGCGGGTGATGGAGCGGCTGTATGAGCTCCTTGCCAGTTCGTTTGACCGTTTGCATTTTTCACCAGATAAAGCGTAAGGCCATTAACCTGTAGTCTACCGACTTCTAATTGTTTATGGAGTAAAGGCATTAAACGGACTTGTAGATCTAATTTTTGGATGATGGCAAAAGGTTTATCGCCAAAACCAGGGGTGTTACTGAGCGTGGCATTATTTAACTGTAATCCAAGCCAGGGGAAAAGTGACCACTCAATATTGCCACCTAATTGGAGTTGGCGCCCTGTGTATTTGCTAACAGCCTGCCTGATTTGTGGTTTTAAATCATTTGGATTAACAAAAACAACTAAACCAATGATAGCCACAAGGGCTAATAAAACACAGGTACCAATCAGCGTTAGTAAAACACGAAGTACTTTAGACATGGGGGTAATTTCCTCGTAAAACTAGAGACTAATCTATGTTATTATTTTCTAAATGAATGATTGTGTAAGCCGGCTCCTCGTAAGGATGCGTTTCCTTTAAAGCGCTAATCACTGATGTGATAACGGCATTATCACAGATCATTTCTACCAAATATTCCTCAACCATTTCAAGCTTTCCTTTTTGGCCTAGGGTAGGATTGCTCTGTGCCAGTGGACGGAATTGGCCCTGTCCTAATACTTGCCAAGCACAATGATCATAATTTCCAAATCGACCAGCACCCTGATCAAACATCGCCTGTTTGACTTTCTCGAGCGAATCACTTGGAATATAAACTGTTATTTTATACATAAGCAATAGTACGACAATATTGTTTGCACAAGTAATGATATGTTAAATCAAGCGAAAAAACTAATTATACAGCAGTTATGGCGCAATTATGCAGTTGATTTATTAGCTGTCTCACGCATTCAAACGGCATTACAAGCGCAATATAATGAAGTGATGCGATGGGATCATTTTGCACTGATTGATCTACCTGGGCCTTACACAGGTATAGGGCCACTTTCGCATTTATTTACGCAGTTAGACTATGAAGTTTGTGGCCGTGATTATTTAGCGGAAAAACAAAATGACTTTGTGTGGTTGGCTGAACGATGCGTTGAAACACAGCCAGCAGAAAATGCGTTACCTCAAGTGGTAGTTGCTGATTTTCGCCGCGAGGCCTTAGTGCCAGAAGTACGAAAAATTATAGACATCTATGCCTGCCAGTCTAAACCATTGGATATGGAACACTTAAGCCATTTAAAAAAACGCTTACTCTCTCAGGATGAAACAGCAATCCATGAATTGCTTAAGGTTGTTACGCACTATTTGCAGGGGCGTGATTGGCCATTACCCACAGTAAAGGAGTTTTTAACGGTAAAAAATAGTAATGAATTATTGGCTTGGGTATTGGTGATGGGACGTCAGGTTAATCATTTTGGTTTGGCGATCCATTTATCTCAAAAATTTAAAGATTTGAAGACATTTAATCAGTTTATTAGCCAAACGCTAGACATTCCTTTAAATAAAAAAGGAGGGGCTATTAAGGGCCAGTTTGAAAAAGGGATTGAGCAGAGCTCTACTGCAGCGACTACAAAATCAATTTTGTTAGCGGATGGCGCCGTTGATTTATCGGATCGATTTATTGAATTTGTTTGGCGTCATCCTATAGTGCCAGTGAATGAAAAACCACGCTTATGGAAGGATTATTTTACAGGATTTGTTGCTAATAATGCAGATAATGTGGTTGAATCTCTTTATACTCTTAGCACTTGAATTTTCGGCTGTGTTGCCGCTCAGTTCGCAATCCTCATGTATATTGTATACACTCCGGTTGCTCACTTTCGCGGCGCCTTGCCGAAAAGCCCATTGCTGTGAGTATACTTAAATTGTTAAGCAGTTTTTTATGAAAAACGAAATTTATTATGTAACGGGTAATGCCGGAAAATTTGAAGAAGTATCTGAATTTTTTCAAAAAAAATATCCTGAATTAAATATTAAACAGTATTCACTCGATATTGACGAAATACAAAGCTTGGATCAACAAGTTGTGGTTCGCGATAAAGTTAAGAAAGCCTTTGCCGTTTTGAATAAACCCTTATTATTGGATGATGGCGGTATTTTTTTTGAAGCGTACCATCAGTTTCCAGGCACCTTGTCAAAATTTGTTTTTCAAGGATTGGGTTTTAAAGGCTTATTTAAATTGGTCGAAGAAGATAATCGAGCGGCTTTTATTTTGCAGTTAGCTTATACCGATGGAAAGCAAATACAGGTGTTTGAAGGTATTTGTAGAGGTACTGTTGTGATACCTAGCGATTTATCCAGTCATCCGCAGCTACCCTTTACCGCTATTTTCAAGCCGAATGGATCGGATAAAACCTTAGCTGAATTGCGTTATACACCGGATTTTTTTCATTATTCCTTTCGTCAACAAGCGTTAAAGGAGTTTGTTGAATGGTATACCGTGAAAGATACTGTTTAGTTGATGAAAATCAGTATGAGCAATCAAAAAAATTATACGAATTTACAGAAACGAGTCATTTTATCGGCGTCTATAGGCACTGTTTTAGAATGGTATGATTTTGCTATCTATGCCTTTTTAGCGGCTGTTTTTGCAAAACTTTTTTTCCAAAATTTAGCACCGCCGGTTGCGTTGATGTTTAGTTATGGTGTTTTTGCTATCGGTTATATTGCACGTCCAATAGGCGCTATGCTATTTGGCCATTTAGGCGATACACAAGGAAGGCAAAAGAGTTTGAGTATCACTCTGTTATTAATGGCAGCCGCGACCTTTGGCATAGGATTACTGCCTAGCTATGAAACGGCCGGAATAGCAGCGCCTATTTTGTTGGTTATATTACGTTTGTTACAAGGAATTGCTATTGGGGGGGAAGCTTTTGGTTCAGTTTGTTTTACCATTGAATCCATTCCACCCAAAAGGACCGGTTTTTATTCGGCTTTAGTTTGGTCTAGTTCTTCCACCGGCATGTTATTGGCATCCGTTGTTGTGTTTATTACTTTCATATTATTTAAAGGAAATTCGCTTTATACCATCGGTTGGCGACTGCCATTTTTATTAGCCGCATTAGGTGGTGTCATCGGCAGTTATATTCGTTATAAAACCAGTGAAACGCCTATTTTCCAATGTTTAGTACGTGATAGCTTAATTGCTAAGTTTCCACTGAAGACTATTGTTCTCTCGCATAAGTCTTTAATGGTGAAATTATTTGGATTATATCTACTATCGGCATTAATTACTTATATCGCTTTTATTTTTATGCCGGTGTATTTTTCAGATGTGTTAGGCCACTCCAGAGTGGATGCTAATGCGGTGAATACTGTCATGTTAGTCGGTGTAGTAGGCTTATTTATTTTCTTTGGTTTTTTATCTGACAAAATAGGACGAAAACCTATTATGTTAACAGCGGCTTGTGGTTTTGCGATCCTATCGTATCCACTTTATTTCTTTATTTCCCACGGAAACATTGTAACGTTAATTCTGGCACAAACCGTATTTATGTTGTTGTCCGCTGGGTTTCAAGGTCCGCTTATGGCGCTGACGATTGATTTGATACCGGTTAATATTCGTTATACCTTAGGTTCATTGAGTTATAACTTAGCCTATTCTATCTTTGGCGGAACCGTGCCTCTGGTTGCTATGTTTTTAATAACCAAGACCCAGAACTTAGCAATTCCAGGTCTTTATTTGGCGCTGGGCGCTCTACCAGCGGTTTTAAGTTTACTGCGGATTAAAACTCATCGCCGGGCATAGCGCGAGCTCCGTTCAGCGAACGGAGCTTTTGTCAGATCCTCACACGCTGCTCTAACTTGTCCACGTATTCTGCCTGTGTGGGTTCCAATCTCCATTGTCTGTATGCGCTTCTGGGTCATCTTGAAACTGTGTGTCTTTACATACTTTCAGACATGCCTTTTTTTGATCTTTGCTACGCCATGGTCCGTAGTCATTAGTACAGTTGTAGTTACAGGTTACAAACTTCTGATAAGCGTTGAGTGGCCGGTACTGTTCAGAGCCTTGAGTGCTATCATCAGCAGCCGCTAGTCCAGTGAAAGCTAAAGTTGATGCCGCTAGAATTAGCGATGCAATTGTTCTCCTTTTCATAATAATTTACTCCATCGATGAGACAGGAAAGCATTGTGAAAGCAATGCGAAGTCGAAGAGCCCGCGATAGGCGTGCGTTGACGGGCGAAGCAGGAAACGCATCACGCCGTAAAGTCATTTGTGGGAGGCACGGGCATGAACTCCGAAGGAGTGAGTGCGTGCCGGACGCAGGACGTATCGCGGCCTAATTTCAGTCGCGTCATGCGAACGAATTTCGGGGACACGATGGCCGAAATTCTTCGGGAGCATAGCGACTCACTTGTAAAATTTAAATTATTTTGGAGGTTTTATTTTAATATAAGTAAATTTATAAAAAATGGTTTTTTGCTGCTAAATGTAGCAAACACAAGAGAATGTAAAAAACACAAGAATATAGCGATCGAACGATTATTTAACCTTTCCTGCATTTGGTAAATTAAATGTCGGTACGCCCTAGGTAAGTCTTAATTACGGGCTAGTAAATGTAGTTATTTATTATAATTTAATTAATTTTATTAGTTCATAGATACTAGCTTTATTGCTGCTTTCAATAAAATGAAGGTTTTTCCAGGAACGCAACCAGGTCATTTGTCGTTTAGCGAGTTGTCGTGTCGCAATAATAGCGCGTTCTTGCATTGCTTCATAAGAAAGTTTTCCTTCTAAATAATGCCATATTTGCCTATAACCCACCGTGCGAATAGAGGGTAAATCGTCATTTAAATCACCGCGCTTAAATAATTTTTCTACTTCTTCTACAAAACCTTGTTGTAACATGTCCTGAAATCTTTCAGCTATCAGACGATGATGATGGCTTCTATCATGGGGGACGAGCGCGATATTAAGAAATTGATAGGGAAGCGGTGCGAATGATCGTGTTGATTGTATTTCAGTCAATGTTTTACCGGTGATTGCGGCTACTTCTAAGGCACGTAATAGTCGCTGCGGATCATTAGGATGGATACGTTGTGCCGCGATGGGATCAATGCGCTGTAATTCAGCATGTAGTTTTTGTGAGCCTTGTTTTTGTAATGCTTGCTGCAATTGTTGGCGTATTTCTGGGTTGGCTTTTGGTAAAGACGCAATACCATGTTGTAATATATGAAAATACAACATCGTTCCGCCCACTAAGAGCGGGATACGTTTTTTTTCTAAAATATCTTCGATGGCATCTAAAGCATCTTCGCGAAACTCGCCAGCTGAATAGCTTTGACTTGGATCACGTATATCAATGAGACGATGCGGCGCTTTTTTAAGTATTTCTGGTGTTGGTTTTGCTGTACCAATATCCATCCTCCGATAGATCATCGCTGAATCGACGCTAATAATTTCAGCAGGAAATTGCTGTACGAATTCTATAGCAAGATTCGTTTTGCCCGAGGCCGTAGGCCCCATCAAGCAAATAACAAGTTTAGCGTCCACGTAAAAATAACCGATCGATTTCAGAAAGAGATAATTGCTTCCATGTTGGTCTTCCATGATTGCATTGATTGCTACGTGCCGTTTTTTCCATATCACGTAATAGTTGATTCATTTCAGATAAGTTCATACTGCGATTAGCGCGTACCGCACTATGGCAGGCGATACTGGATAAAAGCTCGTTAATTTTTTCTGAAAACCGTTGACTGTTTTCATTCTCATGCAAATCACTTAAGACATCGTGTATGAATTGTTGGCTATCGATATGCGATAACAAAGAAGGAATTTTACGAATAATGATAGTTTCTGGCGCTAAATTTTCTATTTCAAAACCAAATTGTGCAAATAAAGCGAGATATTCTTGCAAGATTTCAGCTTCTTTTCGGGAAAGATGGAGACTAATAGGTAGCAAAAGTGCTTGTGAATTGACCGCTGTGTTTTCTATAGCCTGTTTAAGTCGTTCATAGAGAATGCGTTCATGTGCGGCATGGATATCAACGACAATTAAGCCCTCTGTATTCTGCGCTAGAATATAAATGCCGTGTAATTGCGCGAGGGCAAAGCCCAACGGCGGCGCTTTTTCAAACTGTTCTATCTGTTCAGTGGCTTGAATGGGCGTATTATTGAGGGCTTGTGTTGTAAGGTAATGATTAGGATAGTTGTTTTCTGCGATGGAGGCAGTGTTTGTCGCATCGGGTACATAAGGATTAGATATTATTAACGCCGTATCTAATGGAAAGCTGGTCTGTTGATTGAAATGATGATGCAAATCCCTATTTTCAAACGATGTTTCGTTGACTATTTCAGTCTTGGTTTGTGCTACGTTATAAGCGCTTAATTCAGCAGAAACAGGGCTTGTGTTAGCTAGGCTTTTTTGCAAGCAATGTTTCACAAAATCGTAGACAGCGCGGCTTTCACGGAAACGTACTTCATATTTCGCAGGATGCGCATTGACGTCGACGGATTGCGGTTCAATCTCAAGAAATAAAACAAACGCGGCGTGTCGACCCTGATATAAAACATCCTGATAGGCTTGTTTGATGGCATGATTGATTAATCTATCTTTGACAATGCGATTATTGACATAAAAATATTGCAGGTCAGTTTGACTACGCGAAAAGGTAGGTAGAGAAATCCATCCCCATAAACGCAATGTGGTGCTTTCCATATCAATATAAATTGCATTTTCAATAAACGTGCGACTGCACAGGGCGGCGATACGCGCTTCTTGCATGTTTTGATCAGTGGCAGGGCGTAGTTGGTGTATAAGCCGTTTATTATGCTGCAGTGTAAATCCAATTGAAAAATGGCTCAATGACAGCCGTTTAACCAACTCCTCAATATGTGAAAACTCAGTTTGTTCTTTGCGTAAAAATTTTCTTCTAGCGGGTGTATTAAAAAAAAGGTCGTGGACGTCTACCGTCGTTCCTTGCGGATGAGAAACCGGTGCTAGTTCAGGCTTGTTTTGATAATCCGCTGTAACCTGCCAGCCTTGCTGGCTGGTGTTGGTAGAAGAGCTCAAATAAAGCCTAGAGACTGAACTTATGCTGGCTAAGGCTTCACCGCGAAAGCCTAAGGTTCTTATCTGTATTAAGTCGTTTAAATCACGTATTTTACTTGTTGCATGGCGGTCTAAGGCTAAAATAAGGTCATCTTTATGGATGCCAGACCCATCATCACGAATACGGATTCGCTGAATGCCGCCTTTCTCAATATCAATATCAATTTGTTTAGCGCTTGCATCCAGACTGTTTTCAACTAATTCTTTAATGATAGATGCAGGGCGTTCGATGACTTCACCCGCGGCAATCTGATTGGCGAGTTGGGGCGAAAGACGTGCAATGCGAGTTGACATAGTGTTTATGAATGAATCAAAAAACAGAATTTTAGCAGATCTTACTCACTATATACCTATGACACCCAAAAATACGAATACATAGGCGTGTTAGGAACCATAAGAAGAGGAGGGGTCTGGTAATATGTCTTTTAACAGGGGTTGCGTTAATAAGGCAGAAACGAATTCTTTGTAGCTAGCCTCTGAACAATGAGGTGGTATAAGCCCGCGCACAGTATTTAACAGCTGAGCAGCGCTGGGTCGTTCATTAATAGGTAACAACATCACTAGGGATACATCATGCAAAGTTTTTAATGTAAATGCTGGTTTGGAATTGTTAAAGAAAAGATTAGTCGAGTTTAATCGTGTGTTTGCCTCTTGTGCTTGTTTCGCTAGTGGAGAAGCAGAATAATCGCTGCACCAATCTGCAGGAAAGGAGGCAGGGCCTCTTAAATATTTTTGAGTGAAAGAAGGATATTCATCATTAAGCAAAAGGTATAGAACGATGCCTAACGACCAGATGTCTGATTTTTCAATGTTTTTAATGGGTTTTTTTCTGAAATTTTCATTGCCCGAAATTTCAGGTGCTGTATAGCTAAGATTGCCAGATTCTTTTGGGGCAGGTTCAGCTAAAGGATAGGCACTACCCAGATCAGCAAGTATTACATCGCCTTTGTCATTTATTAAGAGATTCGCGAGTTTTATATCGCCATGAACAATACCTTTATATTCATGACATATATCAATAAAATTTTGAGTGTGTAAATGGTTTAATGCTTCTAGTAGCGCAACAATTTGTTTATGGAACCACACGAGCGTAACATCATTATCAGGATCTTTTAGCTTATTATAAATATATGTTTTTTGTTCTTTTAAATTTTCGCCTGGCATGGGAGGCAAGTAAATCAGGTTTACACGACCTTCTTCATGACAACGGGGTTGTATGATGGCTTTTTTTGGGGATTCTTTATTGGAAGCAATCAGTTCAAAGATTTTAATTTCCTGAGATACATGTTCTCCCCCTTCCTTTATTACAATTTGTAGAGATGATTTGCCGCCAGGTGAAACTAGGTTATGGTAATTAACATTGGCATAAGCGCCAGGCGCGAAGGTTTTTGTAAACGAAGTGGTATAACTTTTGATACGTTGAGCATCAATTTCGTTTTGCTTGCAAGGAGTTGCGTTTGCAAGGTTTTCTTTGAGGGGCTTCAAGTTTTTAGTCGGGGGTTTTTTAAAAAAATCCTCGTTTTCTAGGTCAAATTTCAATTTTAATTTACATCTTTTTTTATTAGCGTACATCAGTTTTTCTCCGTTGCACTTTTTATTCTACATTTTTTTATTGAAAGTTCAACGAAGGATTAATTTTTTATTATTAATTTATTTTATTAAAAATAAATAAACGTTGAATGGTAAAAGATAAAATAAATAAAGCAATTTCTGCAATAATTTTACTACTATATACATTAATGCCAAAACTATGGATAAATGTAATTAAACTATAAGCAATTAAGCCTAAAAAACTGGCTAAACTGGCATATTTAATCGCCGCAGGTAATAGTTTGTTTTGACTTTTAAATGCTAAATGATGGTTTAATTTAAAGTTAAACGTCGCTGATAAAATGCGTCCTAATAATACCGCAAGAAATATATTTTTTTTTATCCAATAAAAGAAAGAGAATACGATAAAGTCAATCGCTGCTGAAAGCAGTGATATAGCCGCAAAGCGTATGAAGACAAAATAAATCTTGATTGAATCGAGCAGTGGATTGAAATGGGATGTGCTATTGCCATCAAGATAGACAGTGCTAATCGGTGTTTGTTGAATAGGGATTTGATTTTCTTTAGCGGCCAGTAGCATTTCTAGTTCAAAATCATAGCCTGAGGTTTTGGAATGAAGTAGTGCTTTCATGAGTTTACGCGGTATAGCGCGTAAACCGGTTTGTGTATCTTGCAACGGTATATTAGTGAATAGGCGTAAAACAAATTTAGTTATTTTATTGCCAACTCGACTGCGCCAGGGTGTGGAAGCATCAGTAAATTGTCGTACACCTAAATAAAGACTAGAAGGATTTTGCATGAAAACATCAGAGATATGTAGAATATCTCTGGGCAGATGTTGTCCGTCGGCATCCGCGGTAACAATACCCGATGCAGTAGAAGCGCTGGTTTCTAACCAATGTTTAAATCCGGTTTTAAGTGCTTGACCTTTTCCTTGGTTTTCTGGGTGTCTCAATAATTCGATATTAAACTCACTGAGTTTAGAGAAAATAGGCGATTTTTTAATATCGGATCCATCGTCAACAACAATAATCCGTTGCGTTGGCCGAAGCTTGCGTAAGGTTTTTACAAGTTGTATTAACTTTTTATTCGGCTGGTAAGCTGGAATAAGAAGAGTGGGATAAAAGTCCGTTAGCATAAGTAGAGATTATATCGTATCCATGTTTGAATTTGCGAGCATACTCTTCGCACTTGAATTTTTGGCTGCGTTGTCTTTCAACTCGCCATCCTCATGTATCATTATATACACTCTGCTGGCTCCGTTTTCGCGACGCCTTGTCAAAAATCCAATTGCTGTGAGTATATTGCAGCGCTAGCGATTAGAAGGTTCCATTTTTTTTAAAATCTGTTCCCCGAGTGGCGTTTGGGGTAAAAGCGTCGCTTTTCGCTGAGAATCTAAGAGTGAAAGGGTCAGCAGAATATCAGCCGCTGGTAAAAATGATTGTGCACGCTCAGGCCACTCGATTAACCAAATCGCTACTTGATCAAACTCATCATATAATCCCATTTCAAGTATTTCTCTCGTTGTTTGTAAACGGTAGAGATCCAAATGAAAGATAAGCTGTTTTGCAAGCTCATAACGCTCGACCAGGGTATAGGTAGGGCTTTTTACTGAGCCGTGATGGCCTAAAGCGTGTAGAAAAAAACGTGTAAACGTTGTTTTGCCTACGCCAAGTTCGCCTTGCAGAAAAATAATAAGCCGTTTATCTTCCGGACAATGCGCCGCTAGTTTTTCTGCAAGCTGCTGGGTTTCTTTTTCCTCATTAATCAAATACTCAGACATATACTCTTCGCCCTTGAATTTTTTGCTGCGTTGCCGCTCAATTCGCAATCCTAATGTATGATAAATACACTCCGGTTGCTTTATTTTCGCGGCGCCTTGCCAAAAATCCAATGGCTGTGAGTGTAGCTAATAGCATTAATGTTCTAATTTTCTATATTTAATTCGTTTTTCAGACTGATTGCCTTCCATGCCGAGTCGTTTTAAGCGATCTGCTTCATAATCCGTATAGTTGCCGGTGAAGTAAGTGACAGTGCTATCGTCTTCAAAAGCAAGAATATGGGTGGCTATTTTATCTAAAAACCAACGATCGTGAGAAATAACCAGAGCGCACCCGGGAAAGCTTAAAAGCGCTTCTTCTAAGGCGCGTAGGGTTTCCACATCAAGATCATTGGTGGGTTCATCCAGCAATAAGACATTGCCGCCAGTGCGTAATAGCTTGGCTAAATGGACTCTATTTCGTTCACCACCCGAGAGATGTTTAACTAATTTTTGTTGTTCGGTGCCTTTAAAGTTAAATCGTCCTACATAGGCACGTGAGGGCATTTGGAATTGATTGATGGTCATAATATCTTGGCCATCTGAGATTTCGTGCCAAACAGTCTGATCCGGGTTTAACGAGTCACGACTTTGATCGATATAAGCGAGCTGCACGGTTTCGCCTTGACGAATACGGCCACTATCAGCTTGTTCTTGCTGCATAATGAGTTTAAATAAAGTCGACTTACCCGCACCATTCGGACCAATAATGCCTACGATGGCACCTTTAGGCACAGCAAAGCTAAGATTATTAATTAATGAACGACCATTAAAACCTTTAGAAAGGTGTTCAAACTCTAATACTAAATCGCCTAAGCGAGGCCCAGGTGGAATATAAAGTGATTGAGTCTCGGCACGTTTTTGAAATTCTTGTGAGCTTAATTCTTCATAGCGCGCTAAACGGGCCTTGCTTTTGGCTTGGCGTCCTTTCGCATTACTGCGCACCCATTCTAATTCTGTTTTTAATGCTTTTTCGTGCGCAGACTGTTGCTTTTCTTCTTGCGCTAAGCGTTTTTGTTTTTGTTCTAACCAAGCGGAATAATTGCCTTGATAAGGTATTCCTTGGCCACGATCCAGTTCTAGAATCCATCCAGCAACATTGTCGAGGAAATAGCGATCATGGGTGACGGCGACGACGGTGCCTGGATAATCATGTAAATAACGTTCTAGCCAAGCGACACTTTCAGCATCTAAATGGTTAGTAGGCTCGTCGAGTAACAACATATCGGGATTCGATAATAGAAGCCTACATAGCGCGACGCGTCGTCGTTCTCCACCCGAAAGCTGGGTAACGTCGGCATCCCAAGGCGGCAGACGTAATGCGTCAGCTGCAATCGATAATTTCCTTTCTAGTTCCCAAGCCCCTTGCGCATCAATTTTTGCTTGTAATTCACCTTGCTCTTCAAATAACTTATTCATTTCTGTTTCGCTGAGTGGCTCAGCAAATTTCATGCTAATTTCATTGAAACGATCCAACAGTTTTTTACTATCGGCAATGGCTTCTTCGACATTGCCACGAACATCTTTATCTGGATTTAATTGGGGTTCTTGCGGCAGAAAGCCAACTTTGATGCCAGGCAGCACACGCGCTTCACCAATAAAGTCCTTATCGACGCCAGCCATAATACGCAGTAAGGATGATTTTCCTGAGCCATTGAGACCTAAGACACCGATTTTTGCGCCAGGCAAAAACGAAAGCCAAATATCTTTCAGGATTTCACGTTTAGGGGGGACAATTTTCCCCACGGCTTGCATGGTGTAAATGTATTGTTGTGACATGTCTTGAATTTTTGCTTATTGAAAGAGCAAGAATGGTAGCAATAATTGACTCATCTAGCCAGGTTTTTCATGCGTTTTCAGCGATAGTTGGCGGGGTTGTTCGCCAACTTTAAGCCGCTATAGCGAGGCGGGTAAACAACGGGAAAATGGCTAATTTTTTGATTCGTAATGGCAAAGCCAATGGTATACTGGCGATGTTTATACTCGTAGCCACCCAGCGCGAAGAGTATATATAATAATTTTTCCCTTAGTGCATAAGGACTAAATACAATGGTTTATTCAACGCAAGAAACGATTGCTGATTTTGATAAAGATCTTTGGCAAGCGATGCAGCATGAGGCGGAGCGCCAAGAAGATCATCTAGAATTAATTGCTTCTGAAAATTATACCAGCCCCTGTGTATTACAGGCGCAAGGTTCCATATTGACGAATAAATATGCCGAAGGTTATCCGGGTAAACGTTACTATGGTGGTTGTGAATATGTTGACGTAGTCGAGCAATTAGCGATTGATCGGGTGAAGAAATTGTTTAAAGCCGACTATGCTAATGTACAACCGCATTCAGGTTCACAGGCCAATGCGGCGGCTTTTATGGCTTTATTGCAGCCGGGTGATCGCCTATTAGGCATGAGTTTAGCGGATGGTGGTCATTTGACGCATGGTTCAACGGTTAGCTTTTCAGGGAAAATGTACCAGGCGACGGCGTATGGTGTTGATCCAAAAACACAGCTCATCGACTATCATGAAGTCGAAAGACTCGCCAAGGAGCACAAACCTAAATTAATTATCGCAGGCTTTTCGGCGTATTCGCGAATAGTCGATTGGCAGCGATTCCGTGATATAGCGGATGAGGTTGGCGCCTACTTTATGGTTGATATGGCCCATGTGGCAGGGTTGATTGCGGCGGGTCTTTATCCATCACCTATTCCAATAGCCGATGTAGTGACTTCTACCACGCATAAAACATTACGTGGTCCACGTGGTGGTCTGATTTTAGCGAAAGCAAATCCAGAAATAGAAAAAAAACTGAATTCTGCTGTATTTCCTGGTCTTCAAGGAGGCCCGTTAATGCATGTGATTGCTGGAAAAGCAGTGGCTTTCAAAGAAGCCTTACAAGCTGATTTTAAGGACTATCAAAAACAAGTCATACGCAATACTAAAGTAATGGCTGAAACAATGGCTGAGAAAGGCTATAAAATTGTTTCAGGCGGAACGGACAATCACCTTTTTTTAGTTGATTTAACAGACAAAAATATTACGGGTAAAGCGGCAGAAGATGTACTAGAATCCGCTTATATGACTTTAAATAAGAACACTGTGCCAAATGATCCACGTTCTCCTTTTGTAACGAGTGGTATACGGCTTGGAACAGCGGCCTTAACAACGCGGGGCATGCAAGAAAAGGAAATGACGCAGGTAGCGACTTGGGTTTGTATGGTTTTAGATCTTTTAAAGGGCTCTGCTGAGCTTGAAAGCGGGGCTCAAAAACAATTGCTAGGGCCATTAAAAGAGTCGGCTGAGATTAAGAAAATCAAACAAGAAGTAATGGCGCTATGTCGCCGCTTTCCAGTATACTCGCGCATGGAGTCAGCTAATTTTGTTGCATAAATAGCCCCGCCTACCATGGTAGGGTAAGTGGATAAATTTGTTTGCTTAGGATTGATTATGAATTGTCCCTTTTGTGATAAAGGCGATACGAAGGTTATTGATTCGCGATTGAGTAGTGATGGTCAGCAAGTTCGGCGTCGGCGTGAATGCCCGTGTTGTAGTGAGCGTTTTAGTAGCTTTGAGTCCGCTGAATTAGGTTTGCCGCGCGTTATAAAGCGCGATAATACACGCAGTGCCTTTGATCAGGAAAAATTGCGTGCAGGTATGTTAAAGGCGTTAGAAAAACGTCCTATTAGTAGTGAGCAAGTAGAAGCGGTGATTCTGCGTTTAGTCAAAAAATTACGTTCATCTGGTGAGCGAGAAATTTCTTCGCGGCAGTTGGGTGAATGGGTGATGGAAGAACTTTGTGATCTCGATCCCGTGGCGTATGTTAGGTTTGCTTCGGTGTATCGTAGTTTTCAGGATATACAAGCCTTTAACCAAACGATTGAGCAGTTAAAAAACGATCTTTCAGTTAATAAAAAACAAGCTAATGATGTCGAAACCGAAAAAAAATAATTTTAAAGAAAGACAACGTGCTAGACGTTTTGCTATGCAAGCTATTTACCAATGGCAATTGACGCAGCACACCTTTTCTGAAATCGAAAAGCAGTTTTTAGCGCAGGAAGAAATGGTCAGCGTTGATACCGCTTATTTTTGCGATCTGGTACGAGGTATCATTGAGAATCAGCCATCCTTAGATGAACAATTACAAGTTTTTTTAGATAGACCTTTAAAAAAATTAGATTTAGTTGAGTGCGCTATTCTTAGATTAGGCGCTTTTGAACTTTGTCATCAACTTGAACTGCCTTATAAGGTGGTATTAAACGAAGCTATAGAATTGGCTAAATGTTTTGGTGCAACCGATGGCCATAAATATGTCAATGGAATTTTACATCAATTAGCACAGAAGGTGCGCCCACTAGAGTTCTCATAACTGAATGCTTTGATAATGCCTATAAGCGAGTTTGATCTTATTCAGCGCTTCTTTAATCAAGAAAAAAACAATCGTGCCGATGTGATACGAGGAATAGGTGACGATGCCGCCGTATTACAGCCACCGGCGGGCCAACAATTAGTAGTGACCACCGATACGTTAGTGGCCGGCCAACATTTTCCAGAAAATACATCTCCCTTTGATATTGCTTATAAAGCATTAGCGGTTAATTTAAGCGATTTAGCGGCTATGGGAGCAGAACCGGCTTGGATCTTACTTGCTTTGACTTTGCCCGTGGCAGATAAAGCCTGGTTAAGTGAATTTACGCAAGGATTTTTTTCTTTAATGCATCGTTTTCAATGCCAGCTCGTGGGTGGCGATACGACACGTGGGCCGTTGAGTATAACGGTTCAAGCATTAGGATTTATTCCAAACGGAAAAGCATTGCTTCGTTCTGGTGCACAAGCGGGTGATCCTATTTATGTGACAGGTACCTTAGGTGATGCAGGTTTAGCTTTAGCAGATTTAAAAAATAAGGTTGATATACTGACACAAGAACAGCGTAGTGCTTTGTTAACACGTTTGAATCGTCCTGATCCCCGTGTTGCCATAGGATTAGCACTACGAGATATCGCGAGTAGCGCTATCGATATATCCGATGGTTTAGCGGCTGATTTGGCGCATATTTTAGCAGCAAGCCAGGTTGGTGCAGTCGTTGAGGTAGCGAAGCTTCCCCTTTCAAAGACATTACTTGCATTGCAGCCTGAAAAAGCACAGCAATTAGCATTAAGTGCAGGCGATGATTATGAATTATGTTTTACTGTTCCAGAAGCACGTGAAAGTGCTTTAAAGCAAGCCTTAGAAAAAATCGCTTGTCCTTATACAGCAGTTGGTTTTATTAGCAAAGAAAGTGGATTGTTATTGCAAGGCGAAAATGGAGAACCTTTTCTATTAGAAAAACAAGGTTTTCTGCACTTTTAGATCAGATTGTTTATTTTCAAATTTTTTAAGGGGAAACGCTATGCAAAAAACGCTAGTAAAAAAGGTATTTAGTAATCCTATTTATTTTATTGCCTTTGGTTTTGGATCAGGATTATCGCCTTTTGCGCCAGGTACTTGTGGGACCTTAGTTGCGATCCCGCTTTACTATTTTATGCAGTCGCTTTCTTTAGTTAATTATAGCCTTATTTTATTGCTGGCTATCTTAATTGGGATTTGGATTTGTGATGTCACCGAACGAGACATGGGGATTCACGATTACTCGGGCATCGTGTGGGATGAAGTGTGTGGGTTTGGTCTTACAATGTGGGCAGCACCACAAGGATGGTTGTGGATTGTCATTGGTTTTTTCTTGTTTCGTTTATTTGATATTGTAAAACCTTGGCCTATCGCTTGGATGGATCGAAAATTACCTAGAGGTTTTGGTGTCATGGTCGATGACTTAATGGCGGCGGTATATGCTTGGATATTGTTGCATGGTATTGCCTATTTTTTCTTTCATTAATACTCTTCGCACTAGAATTTTTGGCGGTGTTCCTGCTCAATTCGCAATCCTCATGTATGTTGTATACATTCCGGTTGCCTCATTTTCGCGGCGCCTTGCCGAAAATCCCATTGCTGTGAGTATATTTATCTTATCTGCACTATTATTCGCGGTGGTAAGGGTGATTATTGAGTATGCTCCAGGCACGGTAGAGCTGTTCAACTACTATAATTCGTACCAGCGGGTGGGGAAGGGTTAAGGGAGAAAGTGACCAACGATGCGCCGCTTTATTTAAGCAATTTGAACCTAGGCCATCTGGACCACCGATTAAGAAGCTAATATCTTCGCTGTCCGATTGCCATTGTTGTAATGCTTCTGCGAGTTGCTTGGTATTCCATTGTTTCCCTCTTTCATCGAGCGCAATAACTTTCGAGTGTTTAGGAATAGCGGCGAATATTTTTTTTTCTTCTTCTTCTATCAATGAGGGAATATGACTATTTTTGCTGCGTTTACTGGGTGGAATGCTAATTAATTCAAACTTATATTCAATGGGAAGGCGTTTTTGATAATTTTCAAAACCTTCGTTTACCCATTCAGGCATGCGAGTTCCAACAGCAATTAAACGCAGTTTCATTAAATAGGTTTGTCCCACAGCTTTTCTAGATTATAGAATTCACGAATGTTGGGTAACATAATATGAACAATTGCATCGACTAAATCGATTAATACCCATTCACCTTCTTGTGCACCTTCCACGCCGAGGATAGTAATCCCTTTTTGTTTAGCGGTTGTTACGACATACTCTGCTAAGGTTTTGACATGACGATTAGAATTACCCGTACAAATAATCATGAGATCGGTAATGCTGGTAACGTCACTGACATCCAGTACCGTAATGTCTTTTGCTTTATGATCTTCTAGCAAAGCAACGATATCTTTTTGGATGATGTCTTTATTGGATGATGTATTTGTCATTGATATAACTTTTGTTCCTGAATGTAATCAAGTACGGAGCTCGGTAATAAGCCAGTGGGCATTGAACCATGCGCTATTTCCTCTCGAATGGCCGTAGATGAGATAGCTAGCGGTTTTACAGCAGCTACGAATAAAAGTCCAGCCGATTGCTTCAATAATAAAGCGGGATCGTGGGTTTGATGTTTTTTTATAAGGTCTTGGATAATGTCATTATACGTGACGGTACAGCCAGCTCTAGGCACGATGACAAGATGTGCGGTTTGAATCAAGGCGGTCCATTCATGCCACTGGTTTAAATACGCTAAATTATCACTGCCTAAAATAAGTGCTAATGGGATATTATGAAACTCACGACGTAGCGACAGCAGCGTATCTATTGTATAAGAAGGCGTGCTGCGTTTTATTTCGCGTTCATCGATTATAAAGTGCGGATAAGGTATGAGCGCACGCTGTAGCATAGCGAGTCTTTGTTGTTCATTAGCGATGGCTTTTTTACCAAGTAGAGGATTTTTACAGGGAATAAAGCGGATTTCTTGGCAATGCAATTGCTGTTGCACTGCTTGCGCAATGTGTAAATGACCACAATGGATGGGGTCAAATGTTCCGCCTAAGATGCCAATACTCTTCGCACTTGAATTTTTGTCTGTGTTCCCGCTCAATTCGCAATCCTCATGTATGTTGTATACACTGCGGTTGCTTCATTTTCGCGGCGCCTTGACAAAAATCCAATTGCTGTGAGTATATCATAAGGGGTTTATACCGGCTAATTGAAGGCTTAATTGTTGTAATGTCTGCCAGATATTGCCTGAGACCACGCCTTTTATGATGCGATCACTTTGGGCAGCAAGTTTTAATAGCGCATACCAGTGGCTTAGCGAATGACCTTGTAAAGCGCGTTGAAATAAAGGTTGGCGTTTTTCCCAGATGTGGTGCGTTTGGAAAAGTGTTCTTAAATTTTGCCCTTGGGTTAATTGAAAGGCTAATGAGGCTAATTGACGACATTCTCGGCTGAGTGACCATAAGATTAATAAAGGCTCAACCCCTTCTTCTCGGAGTCTATTTAAAATTCTCAAGCAGCGTTTAGCTTCGCCTTGTAATGCGGCATCCGTTAGCTTAAAGGGATCGAAACGTGCATTATCTGAAAGCGCTTGTATCATCGCTTCCGGTGTAATGATGTGCTGAGTGCCTGATGCAAAATATAAGCTTAGTTTTTCAATTTCTTGTGCGCTTGCTAATAAATTTCCTTCTGTGGCTGAAATAAGACACTGAATCGCTTCTTTTTCTGCTTTTAAACCTAAGTTGGTTAAACGTTCTGTGATCCAGCGTGAGAGTTGGGCATGTTCCATCGGCCATAGCGGGATAAAAACACCAACGTTATCGATACTTTTAAACCAAGTGGTTTGCAGTAAGCGGCGATCTAATTTTCCTGTAATAATAAGTAAAAGTTTATTTGGGGGTAGATCGCTTGCATAGGTTTTAAGGGTTTGTGCTGCCGATTCAGAAACACCTTGTAGAAGATGTAATTCTATAATTTGTTTTTCTGAAAATAAGCCATAATTGTTAGCATGTGCGAGTAGTGTTTGCCAATTAAAACCGGATTCGGCATAGAATACTTCACGTTCAGAAAAACCCTGTTTTTTTGCGCTGTTTCGGATGTTATCACAGGTCGTTTGTACGAGTAGAAGCTCTTCACCACTGACAAAATAAATCGGTGCTAATGGTTTACTGTCTAATAACTTGTTCAATTGTTCATAGCGCAATTGCATAGGGTATTACCACTACCTGGCAGGCATTTGACAGAATTGATTATACAGTGCGCGGGAGGATAATCGTGTTATCAGTTGTTGAATGGCATCGCGTTGCATCTCATCTTGTAAATCATTTTGTGTATTGAGATCACCACTTAATTGGTTTGAGGTGATTGAGAAATTACGTGTAACAAGAATTTTATGTGGCGGCAATAAAATATGCTGCTGTCTATCCATTAACCGAAAGAACACGGTATAAGAAAGAAGATAAGTCGTTGTTTGACCTGCATTGCCTAAACTAGTAATCGTTCGATTAAAGCTTTGTGACAGAATTTGTAACGTCATAGGTGCTGAAGGCGATACACGCGTATCAATCCCCAGGCTATTTAATGTTTGGCGTAACGCTTTATTAAAATTGCTGTAAGGCGAATCCGATTGCAAATAAAGCGTGTGAAACGGGATGGTTTGACCTTCTCTATAACCACGTAATTGAAAACCACAGCCATTTAATGTCAATAGAATGATAAGAAGGCAAAAAAAATGATAAAGACGAATGTTCATAAAAACAGACTTAAATAACGATATTAACGAGTTTTTTGGGAACAACAATAATTTTTTTAATGGCTTGGTTTTCAGTATAGCGTTTAATATGAGGATTATTGAGGGCGGCCGTTTTAATCGTTTCCTCATCAGAGTTGGTTGCTAATGATAAACGTGCACGTAGTTTACCATTGATTTGTACTACCCATTCTATTTCTTCCATCGTCAAGGCATCCGCGGCTACTTTTGGCCAGGTTGCTTTTATAATTAAGCCTTTAAACTGCAGTGCTTGCCATAAAACATGGGTAATATGCGGTACGATAGGTGCAAGCAACCGCAATAGAATACTTAAGCCTTCGTGTATAAGTCGTTTTAGACTCTGGTGAGAAGTTTCAGAAGGAGAGCGCAGTGATTGTCCAGCGGCTTGTAATAGATTTAATAGTTTCATACAGCCAGCAATGACGGTATTGAATTGTTGTCGTTCATAATCATGTTTGGCAAGTTGCAGAATTTCATAGATTTGTCGTCGTAAATTCCGCTCTTCAATCGGTGCACGTGCCCAATCAATAGGATGAACGAGGTTTGTTTCACAGGCTTCATTCAGTTCATGTAGCCAAGTATGTGTGTAAACAAAGGCCCAAATCCGTTTTAAAAAACGATGTGCACCTTCCACACCAGCATCTGACCATTCGAGTGATTGTTCAGGCGGTGCTGCAAACAAACTAAAAAGACGTAAGGTGTCACTGCCATATTTTTTTATTAATGCCGCAGGATCAACGGTATTTCCTTTTGATTTAGACATTTTAGCACCGTCTTTAAGCACCATGCCTTGTGTTAATAAGCGAGTGAAGGGCTCGTTGGAATTAAGTAATTCAATGTCGCGCAAGGCTTTATGAAAGAAACGTGCATATAAAAGATGTAAGACGGCATGTTCAATACCACCCACATAATGGTCGACGGGTGTCCAATATTTAGCTCTGTCATCTAACATTGCTTTATCTTGAGAAGGGCAAGCAAAGCGTGCGTAATACCAAGAAGATTCTACAAAGGTATCAAAGGTATCTGTTTCCCGGGTTGCAGTTTGTTTACATTGTGGACAGGTAGTTTGATAAAATTCGGGCATCGCCTTTAAGGGTGAACCAACGCCGGTTAACTGAACCGACTCTGGCAAGATGACGGGTAGATCTTTTTCAGGAACAGGCACAGCGCCACAGTCATTGCAGTAGATAATGGGGATTGGTGTGCCCCAATAGCGTTGGCGTGATACACCCCAATCACGTAATCGATAGTGTGTTTTATGGTTTGCCAACTCATGTTTTATTAATAATTCAGAAATAGCAGTGGATGCTTTTTCTGAAGATAAACCAGTGAAGGGTCCAGAGTTGATTAATTGACCTGATGTGACCAAGGGTCCTTGATTATAATCGTGTGGTTTTTTATCCAGAGATTCGATGACAGGAAGAATAGGTAGTTGGTATTTTATTGCAAACTCAAAATCTCTTTCGTCATGGGCAGGAACACCCATAATGGCGCCGCATCCATAATCTGTTTTTACAAAGTTAGCAATCCAAATAGGTAATGCTTCGCGCGTCATAGGATGGAGTGCAGTGATGCCACTGGCAATGCCTTGTTTTTCTAAAGTAGAACTAGCGGCTTCTGAAACAGGCACATGTTGATAAGAATCAATAAATTTTTGTACCTGTGGATTATGTTCTGCAGCGTAGCGCGCGAGTGGATGTTGTGGTGAGATAGCTAAAAATGAAGCACCAAATAGCGTATCAGGTCGTGTAGTGAAAATTTCAATGGATGTTAATTGCGGATCATTAATCAAAAATTGAATGGCTAAGCCCGGTGATCGGCCTGTCCAATGGCGTTGCATCGCTTTGACTTCTTCAGGCCACCCTTCTAAGGAGTCAAGACCATTTAAAAGTTCATCCGCATAAGCAGTAATCTTTAAAAACCATTGTGGGATTTCTTTACGTTCGATTAATGCGCCCGAGCGCCAGCCACGACCATTAATAACTTGCTCATTCGCTAAAACCGTTTGGTCTACAGGATCCCAATTGACCACCGAATTTTTTTTATAGACTAACCCTTTTTTAAGTAGCTGAATAAAAAACCATTGCTCCCAGCGATAATAGTCCGGTTTACAGGTGGTAATTTCTCGGCTCCAATCGAAGCTAAGTCCGAGTTGCTTAAATTGAGCACGCATGTGATCAATATTGCGATAGGTCCAATCTGCCGGCGCGACTCCGTGTTTAAGTGCAGCATTTTCTGCGGGTAAACCAAAGGCATCCCAACCTATAGGGTGTAGAACATTTTTACCTAGCATGCGTTGATAACGCGCAATGACATCGCCTAGTACATAATTGCGTACATGACCAACGTGTAAGGTACCGCTAGGGTAGGGAAACATAGAAAGACAATAAAACTTTTCTTTATTGAGATCTTCTATGACTTTAAAACATTCATGTTCGTGCCAAAATTTTTGCACTTCGGCTTCTATCACGTCAGCTTGATATTCTTCTTGCATCATTCGCTAGTTACCTTGTTATTTCCTGTTTTCATTCGCGACGGCTTTGTAGATATTGCTCACAGCAATTGGATTCTCAGCAAGGCACCACAAAGATGAGCAGCCTTCTTTCCTGTAGAATACAGGGGGGTTGCGAACTGAGTGATAACACAGCCGAAAATTTAAGTGCGAAGCGTATAAGCGTAACATAAGATGATTAATCCTACTAAAAACATAATACTCGGACAATCGCCTAACTTGACCCAAGGTGTAGTGCCTGACAACGCATAAACAGAGCCTGTTAAGGTACTGACTTTGAATGGTGGAAGTTGTGCTTGAATGTTCCCTTGGGGCGTAACAATTGCCGTCATGCCAGTATTACTTAAAAATAGCAGATAACGGCCCGTAGCCAATGCTTGAAACTGGCCAATTTGTAGATGTTGAGCCAAGGCAAATGAATGGCCAAACCAGGCATCATCATTAATGGTGAGTAACAATTGTGCTTTAGGAAGGGCTTCACGGACAAGGCTAGGATAGGCAATTTCATAGCAAATAAAGGTGCCAAGATCGACACCCGCTACTTTAAATGCGGATTGGTTTGGTGGTCCGGGCGAAAAGCTAGACATAGGAATATCCAATAAATTCAGCAGGCCTTGAGCGCAGGCGATCCACCAGGGTAGATATTCTCCAAAGATGACAAGGCGTTGTTTGTAATAGCGAGCATGGTCTACCCCCACTGCCAGCATACCATTGTAATATTGAAACCCTTCTTGAATAGGAATGCCTGTAATGAGGGTTGCACCGTGTTGGGTTGCTTCTTTATCAAGCTGAGTTAGAAAGGGACGGGCATTATGTTGCAAGATAGGAATAGCGGCTTCTGGCCAAATAATAAGACGACTATGCCAATAAGCTTGGGTTAATTGCTTATAGTTATCTAAAGAAGTTTGCGCATATTGCGGTTCCCATTTTATTTCTTGTGGGATGTTAGCCTGAATAAGACTGACCTGTATAGGTTGACCGACTACCCGAGTCCAATGAATAAAGTGTAATCCATAACCCGCGATCCAAAGTACAATCAAGAGGACTAAGGGAAATAGACTCACAGCAATTGGATTTTCGGCAAGGCGCCGCGAAGGTGAGGAACCGGAGTGTATATCTGGTACATGAGGATTGCGAACTGGGCGGGAACACAGCCGAAAATTCAAGCGCGAAGAGTATAAAGAATTTTTTTCTTTCTCGATGATTACGCCCGATAACAAGGCTGAACTGAGCGTGACTAAAAAAGTAACGCCGAGCCCTCCAATCAATGGTACATAACCAGCGAGTGGTGAATTGACTTGGCTGGTGCTCAATAATAGCCATGGAAACCCTGTCAATATCCAACTCCGAACCCATTCACTTAAGGTCCAAAGACTAGGAAAAATCAAATAACGTTTGATTCTACTATTATCAGGAAAAAAGCGGTTTAGAAAATAACCTTGTAAGCCTGTGAATAGTGCCAAGATAAAAATGAATAGCCCGGTGATAAACAACGATAATAAAATCGACGTGTTACCAAACACATGAATACTAATAAAAACCCAAGAGACACCGACAGAAAAAAAACCAATACCAAAAAATAAACCAATAAAAAAGCTGCGCCGGGGTGTGCAGTTTAGCCACAGCAATAATAATAAGGCGGGGCAAATGATAGCTAAGGGATACAATGCAAGCGGTGCAAAGGCCAGTGCTAACAGACCACCGATGATGAGCGCCAACCCTTCTTTAAAATATATATTCTTCGCACTTGAATTTTTGGCGGCGTTGCCGCTCAACTCGCCATCCTCATGTATCATACACACACTCCGGTGGCACGTTTTCGCGGCGCCTTGCCAAAAATCCCATTGCTGTGAGTATAAGGGTTGCTTAAGTTCATAGTGAAATTTATTTAAACCAATCTAAATGGCTTGCCATATGCGTTAGCTTTTCGCTAAGTTTGTCGGCAACTGATTTTTTCAGGAGGAATTTTAGTTCATAAATATCAGCATGGTTGCTACAAGCTTGATTCATTAAGTAATCATCGCTGGTGATGAGTTCATCCACTAATTTTAGTTCCAGCGCATCCTTGGCAAGCCAATGAGCACCCGTAGCGACTTGGTCTATATTAACTTGTTTTCTATTGGCCTCGATAAACTCTTTAAATAAACGATGAATCTCTTCAAGATCCTCTTTGGTTTTTTCACGTGCTTTTTCGGTGTTTTCACCAAAAATCGTCAAGGTACGTTTGTATTCACCGGCGGTTAGTAATTCAAAATCAATATCTCTTTTTTTTAAGAAGCGATGGAAATTCGGTAATTGTGCAACAACACCAATAGAGCCAATAATGGCAAAAGGAGCGGCTAGAATTTTATCCGCAACACAGGCCATTAAATAGCCGCCACTCGCGGCAATTTTATCGATAGAGATAGTTAAAGGAATCCGTTTGTTTTTTAAGCGTTGTAATTGTGAAGCGGCTAAACCATAGGGAGATACCATGCCGCCACCACTTTCTAATTTCAATACGACTTCATCTTGAGGTGTAGCGACTTGGAGAATAGCCGTGATTTCTTCGCGTAATGCGCAGACAGCGGATCCTTTAATGTCTCCTTGAAAGTTTAAAACAAAAATATGTTTTTTTGCTTGCTTGCTTTGTTTTTTGAGTTTGATTTTTTTTTCTTTCGCGTGCTTCTTTTTTGCAGCTTTAGTCAAAATCTCCGCATTGAGTACATCAGTGAAGTCTTGATACTTGCTATTGAGTTTGTTGATATAGAGCTTAAGCCGTGTTTGTTCTTTTGCCTTGCGAGCAATGGCAAATAGGCCAGCGGCAAGTGTTAAAATAGCGAGTACTAGCGTAACCAGTTTCAATAAAAATTCACTATATTGCAGAAGGAATGACATGTGAAACTTCCTAAAGGGTATGAGAATAAATGAGGGGATTATCTAATGAAACGTAGGGTTTGTCATGTTATTCTGCAATTACTTGCATGATCGTCATGTTTATATTCATAGGTGTTGGTAAAAATGAGGCGGCTGGCGTGTGTGCCTGCCAAGTGCTATGTATCCTCGAACGTACTAATCGGTTCTCATGACGGGGAGCGCTCGATTGTTAGGCATTTGATCGGTTGATTTTTTTGATTGCCAAAATCCAGTTGCTGTGGTTGCTAAGGGTAATATTTGAATCGTATTTGCAAACTGTTTTTCATTCCATAGGCTTCTATGATAGCTAATCAATAGTTTCTGCTGTACCAACGCAATATAAATTTTCATAAACAAGGGTTGCAGAAAAGCTAAAATAAGAAAGGTCAGTTGTATAGTAAAGGGAGTACTTAGATTATTTTTTTCTGGCAGTTCCTTGCTTATATAGGTGAGTGAGCTAAAAAACAAAGGATTGTTTGTTGTTGTCTCATCAATTTTCTTTATCCTCTTATGCGATACTTTTTTCCTTAAATTTTTTGGCTTGATTTTTCTTATTTTATTTATCATTCTTCTGCTATTTAAGAGTGAATGTGTTTTTTCTTTCTGTTTTTCCTTGCATGTGAGGGGTTTCTGTTCTGAAAGATTCATTTTCGCTGCCTTATTCTTTTCATTTTAATTTATAGTAGCATTAATTGAGGGTTTTAAAAATATTTTTTATAGCGTTTGTGTTCGGAAATATGAAGAATGAAAAATGATGGCGAGTGTATACAGATTCTGTTTTTTATAAAACGCAATGAGGTTACAGAATTTTGGCTTGGTTATATATCCTTAAATTCTGACTTTTTCGGTATTAATAGCTATAGGAACAAACCCGGATTAACTGTAAACTAGGGTTTTTATAGCTGATGATGATTATTTTATGAAGTTGCTTGATTTTGAGATAGGCTTAGATAAACCCTTATTTTTGATAGCAGGTCCCTGCGTCATTGAGAGTGAACAATTAGCGATGGATACGGCGGGGCAACTCAAGGAAATAACCCAACGATTGAAAATACCTTTTATTTATAAATCTTCGTTTGATAAGGCTAATCGTTCTTCCAGTGAGGGTTTTAGGGGCTTAGGCTTAGAAGAAGGATTGCGTATCTTAGAGAAGGTGAAAAAAGAATTACAGCTTCCTATTCTCACCGATGTTCATGAGGATACGCCCTTAGAAGAAGTAGCTAGTGTCGTCGATGTGCTACAAACACCGGCATTTTTATGTAGACAAACTAACTTTATTCAAAATGTGGCAAGGCAAGGTTTAGCCATCAATATCAAAAAGGGTCAGTTTCTTTCCCCATGGGAAATGTCTAATGTCGTAAAAAAGGCGCGTGAGGTTAGCAAAGGCGTCATCATGGTTTGTGAAAGAGGCGTTTCTTTTGGGTATAACAACCTTATTTCAGATATGCGCTCACTCGCTGTCATGCGGGAAACGGCTTGTCCAGTCGTATTTGATGCAACACATTCTGTGCAGTTGCCTGGAAAAGAAGGTGCACGAAGTGGTGGTCAACGGGAGTTTATACCTGTTTTAGCGCGCGCCGCGGTTGCAGTAGGTATTGCCGGACTCTTTATGGAAACCCATCCTAATCCTGAAAAAGCATTAAGTGATGGCCCTAATGCTTGGCCCTTAGGTAAAATGGAAGCACTGTTGGAAACACTACAAGAATTAGATCACGTTGTTAAGAAAACGACATTGATAGAAACAACTTTATGATCCGTTAAACTTCTACTCGGTTTTTATAAAATATGTCAAAAATTAAATCTATCAGAGCGTATGAAATTTTAGATTCACGCGGAAACCCAACCATTGAAACTGAATTAGTTTTAGTGTCAGGCGAAAAGGCCAGTGCTTGTGTTCCTTCGGGTGCTTCGACGGGCTCCTTAGAAGCGCTGGAGCTAAGGGATAATGACGCAAACCGCTATCAGCGAAAAGGCGTTTTAAAAGCAGTTCATCACGTTAATAGCATTATTCAAAAAAGCCTTATAGGAAAAGAGGTTGATGATCAGGAGAACTTAGATAAAGAAATGATAGCTTTAGATGGTTCGCCGAATAAGGAAAATCTGGGTGCTAATGCGATTCTATCGGTTTCCTTGGCGATTGCTAAAGCAGCTGCTTTAAATCGCGGTCAAGAATTATATGAATATTTAGCTAGCTTGGCTGCTCATCAAGCAAATGAAAAGTTTATTATGCCTGTTCCGATGATGAATATTATTAATGGGGGAGCGCATGCGGATAACAATCTTGATATTCAAGAGTTTATGGTGTTGCCTATAGGTGCTTCTTCTTTTAGCGAAGCACTACGTGCCGGTGTAGAAATTTTTCAGGCCTTAAAAATTTCACTTAAGAAAAAAGAGTTTAATACCAATGTGGGAGACGAAGGTGGTTTTGCGCCTGATTTGCGATCACATAGCGAAGCGATTGACTGTATTTTAGAAGCGATTGCACAAGCAGGTTATACCGCCGGTAAAGATATTTATTTAGGTTTGGATGCCGCTAGTACAGAGTTTTATAAAGACGAAAAGTATTGTTTAGAGGGTAAAAAATTAAATCAAGAAGAATGGATTGCTTATTTAGAAAGTTTAGCTAAACAATACCCCATCATTAGCATTGAGGATGGCATGGCCGAAGCGGATGAAGCAGGTTGGATAGCGCTTACGCAACGATTGGGTAAAAAGGTGCAGCTGGTAGGCGATGATTTGTTCGTGACAAATCCCACTTTATTTGCGCAAGGGATTAATAAGAAACTAGCGAATGCTATTTTGATTAAATTTAATCAAATTGGAACCTTAAGCGAAACATTGCAGGCTATTGCACTGGCAAAAAAAGCTAACTATGCGGCTATTATTTCTCATCGTTCGGGTGAGACAGAAGATACAACTATTGCAGATTTAGCAGTAGGTACCGGTGTTGGTCAGATTAAAACAGGTTCAGCGTGTCGCACCGATCGTGTTGCTAAGTATAATCGTTTATTACGTATTGAAGCCGGTTTAAAAGAAAAATCGATTTATGCCGGGCGTTCGACTTTTTCCCGATTTTTAAATGGCTAAAACCATGAAACCTTTTATTATTATTCTGACCGTACTTTTTTTAGTGTTGCAATATAAATTATGGTTTGAGAAAGACGGTTTTTGGCGAGTACAGCGGCTTAAGCAAGAGATTACAAAGCAAACACAAGAAAATTTGCAGTTAAGTCAACGTAACGAAACCTTAGTGGCGGAAATCAAGGATCTAAAGATAGGTAAAGCCGCATTAGAAGCGCATGCACGTAATGATTTAAATATGGTAAAGCCAAACGAGTTATTTTATCTGATTGTTGATAAGGACAAAAAGAAATAGTGCTATGTTCACAGTAGTGATACTCACAGCAATGGGATTTTCGGTAAGGCGCCGCGAGAATGCAGCTAAAAATTAAAGTGCGAAGCGTATATTTAAAACTTGCCGGGCTTCCAAATCCGAATGATCGGTGCTAGGGCGTTGATTTTGACATTTCTTAAAGGTGGAAACTCTAAAGAAGCTTCAGAATTAATAACATAGAGATCAAAACTATTCGTCGCTTGACCAATTCTAACCCGTCTTACTTCCAATGTGTTTTTTTCGATTTCAACAATACAGTCTATGCCATTCGCAAGTTCCATATTTTTTCCGGTCAATTTTTTTCCGGCGACGATATCGCCTTTGCAATAAAGAGGCATCATGCTCTCATTATTAATAAGATAAACAAGATTGTCAGGGTGAATGCTTTGAAATAAATTAAGTTCTTCTTTGATCCTTCCAGATAGATAGTCAGAACTTTCTTCACGGATTATTTGTGTTGAAGTTTCAATCGAAGGGTAATTAATTTTAGAAAGTTTACTGGGGTCAGTAATTTTAGGCTCTGTGCCTAAACCAGATAAAAGCCATATCGTTGAACATTCAATGCCTTCTTCGCGTAAAGCCTTAATAACTTTTTTTGAGCCTCGTTCTGTAATGCTACTATAACCTTGTTCCCAATAATTAATAGTGGTTAATCCTAGGGTGCATAGTTGTGCAAATTCTTTCATTGAAAGACGTGTCATTTTACGTAAGAACCTAAGACGACGCGCCCGTTCTTGAATTTCTAGAGGAATATCAATTTTATTTTTTTCTTTGTTACGCGTATTAATTTTCTTATCCATAGCATTACCAAATTTGACAATACATATCCTTTTAGATAAAATTTAATCTGAGTTGAAGATAACTTAGATTAAATGAAGGCCAACGCTTATGAGTTGGATGATGTATTGCTTTAAGCATGGTGTTTATCTTTAATTTAAATGGATTAAAAGAAATCTCTGAAAAACGTTTAAACAAACATAGCGTTTATTGCTTATTAGTTTTTCGCTTTTTAGGGCGACAATAGTTTTCTTTTGTTCATAAAAATAACGTGAAATTTAAGCACTATTATAATGAATAGGCCCCTGGAAGGGGTAGTGTATAACTATTTGATAAAAAAGGGTATTTATTCATCGTGTTTTTTCAATATCAGGTCGTTTTGTATTGATTTTCAAGTCCTTTTACTAAGAAGTTTTTATAAATCTTAATGAATAACCAGACAATAATAAAAAGAGGAAAGTTTATGCCCCAGCCCCACGTTAAAGGCCCTTATGTTTTAATGACTGTCATTAGCTTAGATAACCATTTGCAACAGGGGGAGTGGTGGAGTAAATTTTTAGAAAAGGTCGATCAACGTTTTGAAGTAGGGGAATTAGAAAAACTAATTATTATCACCACGGGTCATTCGATGAGACAGGAAAGCATTGTGAAAGCAATGCGAAGTCGAAGAGCCCGCGATAGGCGTGCGTTGACGGGCGAAGCAGGAAACGCATCACGCCGTAAAGTCATTTGTGGGAGGCACGGGCATGAACTCCGAAGGAGTGAGTGCGTGCCGGACGCAGGACGTATCGCGGCCTAATTTCAGTCGCGTCATGCGAACGAATTTCGGGGACACGATGGCCGAAATTCTTCGGGAGCATAGCGACTCACTTGTCAAAAACGATTATTTTAATGGTAAAAATAAAGAATTTAAACATTTAGTGGATGATCATGCCGATCGTTATATTACCAGAAAGATAAAGATCTATTTAAAAGAACAAAAACAGGAAATCAATCGGGATGATTTTTTTAAAGTCGCCATTGATTATGCCCTAGAAGAATGTGCGGCTTTGGTGCAACTTTTTCGATGTGGGGCGGATCGTTTGGTTTATCCTAATGGTAAGCCCCCTCCAATCAATCATATCTGGAAAAAGTACTTTGCTGATGTTCCTTTGCACTATGAAAACTGTAAACCCACAAAAACAAAAGCTATTCCTACTATCAATAGGCACTCAAGCTTTTTGCCAGTGAGTCAGGATAATTTAACCGTTGAATATGCGCATTGGGCTTTAAATAAAGTGCCTTGGGCATCTTTGAAATCTGAACAGCAATTTCAATTTATTCAGGGTCTTGATCGTCTACTTTGTAGCGTTAGTTCTAAACAATTAGAAGAAGAATCGTTTCAGCCATTAAGAAGAATGTCACATTAGGAGCAATGTATGACCTTAGCCGTAATGGAAAATATAGCCATAGCATTAGATGAAATTTTCCCCATCAATATCAATCTTTTTTAATCGACGAAAAGGAAATAATTAGCTGGGCAGATAGAAATATGTTGGAGGTGAGTGGCGTGGCTAGCTTAGAAACCATTCAAGGACAACACGCTTCTATTTTTGGTGAGGTATTGTGGCTTACTAGTGAACAAGTCATGCTCTCTAAGCAAAGGAAGGTTCTTTATGAACGTCACAATGATAAAGATTTTTTTGTTATAAAAGTACCTTATAAGAAAGAAGGCATTAGAGGTGTGATGGGTTTATCAATTGATATAAGCAAATTAAAACAAGCAGAGCGTACGAAAAGTATGTTTACTATGAACATGGGGCATGAGATTCGTACGCCATTTTGCGGCATCATCACGGTATTGGAATTACTTTATGCAAAAGAAAAAGATATAAATAAGAGAGAGTTGCTAGAAATGAGTTTGTATTCTAGCAGGCGTCTATTGGATTTTATGAACGATATCCAAGAAGTCTCACGGATAGGGCATTTGCCATTAGATGACGAAAGCTGTGATATGAAAGTCATCGTTAAGGATATTGTAAAATTTTTAAGATCTTCTATAGAGATGAAAGGATTAAAAATTGAAGTTTCTTGTGCGAGTGACGATATTATGATTAATCGTTATCGTATTGAGAAAATTTTACTAAATTTACTTGGAAATGCGGTTAAGTTTACAGAGCAAGGGGTTATCACGGTTTCTATAAAAACCTCACCCATTTTAACCATCGTCGTCAGTGATACAGGCATAGGGATTGATAAAAAATATCATGAAAAAATCTTTGAAAGTTTTTTTCAAGCCGTGTCATGCTATAAAAAAGTGATTATGCAGGTATTGGAAAAGGACTTTACTTAGTTAAAAAGTACACGGAAGAATTGAAAGGCAGTGTTACTGTACAAAGTGCATTAGGAGAAGGTTCTGTTTTTACAGTAACGATTCCTAAAAAATTACCGGGTGATTGAGGCTAATAGTAATGGATTTTCTTTCAAAGCTAGCAGATTAACTAAAATCAAGGAGCTTAAATTGGAGCAGAGATTAATTGCCCATCGCTCATCTGTAATACACGATCCATGCGGCTAGCCAGCGTTCGGTCGTGCGTTACTATAATAAGACTCGTATTGGAGGCTTCATTTAATTCTAGTAACGTTTGATAAACTTGTTCTGCGGTGTGACTATCCAGATTTCCGGTGGGCTCATCGGCTAAAATACACAGTGGATCATTAACTAAGGCTCTTACAATGGCTGTGCGTTGACGTTCTCCACCCGAAAGTTCGCCTAATTTATGCTGCTGTCGTGCTAAAAGCCCCACTTTTTTTAGTAAAGATAACGCTTTTTTTTCTGCCGTTAGCGGATCAACACCCGCCAATAATAAAGGGATACAGGTATTTTCCAATACCGTAAACTCAGGTAATAAATGATGGAATTGATAAATAAATCCTAGATAACGATTTCTTAAATGACTGCGTTTTACTTCACTCAGGGTAGCAAGATTATGTCCGGCTAGGGAAACTTGACCGCTGCTCGCTTGATCAAGACCGCCGAGTAGATGGAGTAATGTACTTTTTCCTGATCCAGAAGGACCCACGATAGCAATGCGCTCACGCGCTTGTACTGAAAAGTTAATCGATTTCAAGACTTCTACATACAGCGAACCATCGTGAAATGTTTTTGTTAGATTGGTACAAGCAAGAAGGGGCTTATCTGTATTGAGATTACTCATAACGTAAAGCCTCAGCCGGCGCTGTTTTAGCGGCTTTTAATGCAGGATAAATCGTGGCCAATAAACTCATGCCTAACGCGGCAAGACAAATATGTAATATATCGGCGCCTTCTATTTTAGAAGGCAGTTTATCGACAAAGAAATAAACATTAGACGCGAGAATTTCAGTATGGAAAACAGAGTGTTCTAAAAAGCTAACAATATCACTGGCATAAAAGGCAAGCAGCGTGCCGGCGATTAATCCTATAAAAGTGCCGACTAAGCCAATGATACAGCCCTGAACCATAAAAATACCTAGAATGGTGCGCGGTGTTGCACCGAGTGTGCGTAAGATAGCGATATCAGATTGTTTATCAGTCACTACCATCATTAAAGAAGAAACCAGATTGAAAGCGGAGATAGCGATTAATAAAAGTAAAATAAAAAACATCATCTTTTTTTCTAAACCAATCGCATACATCAAGCTGCCATACGTATTTGTCCAATCTGTGATTTGGTAAGAAGGGGGTAGTTGTTTGGAAAGTGCAAGCGAAACCTGTGGGGCAGCATACAGATCATCCAGTTTCAGTCGCAACCCGGTGACACCTTGTCCTAGTTGAAAAAGTGTTTGTGCATCTTGCAAGGCAATATAAGCCATATTACTTTCAAAACCAAAACTGCGTCCTACGCGAAAAATACCGCTGACAGTAAATGTTTTAAAACGCGGCATGATGCCGGCTGGCGTTAAAGCAACACGAGGCGTGATGACATTCACTTTATCCCCAATCTCCATTCCAAGTTGTGTCGCCAGTTCTTCACCTAGCACAATATTGTAATGGCCTGGCAGCAAATTAAAATCGCCTTCCACTATTTTGCTCGGTATTTCCGAAACCTGTTTTTCTTTTTCTGGATTGACGCCAGTTAGTAGAATAGGATGAGGTTGTCCAAGGTTAACCAGCATGCCTTGTCCTTCCACAAAGGGGGCCGCTGCTTTTACATGCGTTTGTTTTAATGCAAGCTGTGTTAATGAATTGGTATCGGAATTGGAAAGAGCTTGACCATTCGTAGCACTAATAGCCACTTGTGTAGCCATGCTAAAAATACGACTACGGATTTCTTCATCAAAGCCATTCATCACCGATAAAACGGTGATGAGCACCGTGACGCCCAAAGCAATCCCTATCATTGAGGTTAATGAAATAAATGAAATAAAATGGTTACGTCGTTTAGCGCGGGTGTAACGTAAACCAATATATAAAGCAATGGGACGAAACACGATGTAGACCTAAGTAATAAGAATTAAAAACATTAAGCCGGCGTATTTTCACCCATGGAAACAATTGCATGAAAGCCACCATCGACATGGACGACTTCGCCAGTAATCCCCGAAGCTAAATCAGAGCAGAGAAACGCGGCGCTATTTCCGACTTGTTCTATGGTTGTATTTTGGCGTAGTGGTGTAACGGCTTCGTTATAGTTAAGGATTTTTCTAAATCCTGAAATGCCTGATGCCGCCAATGTGCGAATAGGTCCGGCCGAAACGGCATTGACGCGAATTTTTTTAGGGCCCAAGCTGTTCGCTAAATAACGGACATTTGCTTCTAAACTCGCTTTGGCTAAGCCCATAATATTATAGTTTTGCAGTGCTTTTTCTGCGCCAAGGTAACTTAGTGTTAAAATAGCACCACCATGGGGTCTATCTTTCATGAGTGGAAAAGCCGCTTTAGCTAAACCCACTAAGCTATAGCTACTAATATCATGCGCAATTCTGAAGCCTTCGCGATTAGTATGTTCTAAATAATCACCTTGAAGTTGATCGGCTGGAGCATAAGCGACGGAGTGAACTAAGATATCTAAGCCATCCCAATGTTTGCCTAATGCCTTGAAAAGATTTTCAATTTCTTCATCGCTGCTCACATCGCAGGGGAATACAAGCTCGGAATTAAAATCGTTTTTTGCCATTTTGGTGACACGTTCTTTGAGCTTTTCGCCTTGGTAAGCAAATGCTAAGCTTGCGCCTTCGCGGTGCATTGCTTCAGCGATGCCATAAGCAATCGATCGATCGCTGGCTAATCCGACGATTAAAGCACGTTTATTATCAAGTAGGCCCATGATCTTTCCCCTTAATTTTTTTCACTAAAATCAATTAACAATTCACGTATTTTTGCTTTGAGCATATCAATAGCAATTCTATTTTCGCCACCACGAGGGATAATGATATCAGCATAATGTTTAGAAGGCTCGATGAATTGTGAATACATAGGCCGAACAGTCGCTTGATATTGGGCTAATACAGACTCCATTTCTCTTCCTCGCTCAACGACATCGCGTTTAATACGCCGAATTAAGCATATATCTAAAGGAGTGTCCATATAAATACGGATATCCATACGTTCTCGTAGGGCAAGCTCAGCGAAGAGTAAGATACCCTCTAAAACAATAATGGAATGAGGTCCTACACAGCGAGTTTGTTGTTCACGAATATGCAGAGTGTGATTATAGATAGGGATTTCAACCGATTTTCCGGCTTGTAATTGCTTTAAGTGGTCAATTAACAGGGCATGATCAAACGCATCGGGATGGTCATAATTAACCTGAGTACGTTCTTCAGAGGTGAGGGCACTGTTATCCTTATAATAGGAGTCTTCAGCGATAACGGCTACTTGTTCCGAGCCCAGCTCTTTTACGATGGTGTTGGCCAATAAACTTTTGCCTGAGGCCGAAGCACCGGCGATGCCAATAATGATACAGCGCTGCGTCATAGAAATAATGGTTCCTAAAATTGACTGGTAACTTAACAGGTTTTTTTTTAAAGGTAAATTAGCAGCTTAGCATTCTATGGCTGGCTTTATATTCAGCGCGTAAATAACATGAGGGGCGCGTGAGCGGATGAGGGAATAGTTGTAGAAATTTATTTAGAGCAAACCCGTAAAGATAAGTACCGCATTGGGTTTGATGCGATAAGAGCAAATTTTTTATCTGGGTAAGACTTAATGTTCAATTTGAAGTTTGAGTAAGAAGCGGTATCTCATTCAACATTTCGTCACTCATATTGAGATCGATTTTGGTGTAAAATTGATTCAATCCTATCGTTTGTAGAACTTTTAGCCCGATCATTTCTTGATTTTTGATACGGTAAGCTTCGTTGTTTGCGCGCCAAGTTGTTTTTATGTCCATTATATATAACCCTCCATGGTGTTAGTCTTTATTTATGTTAGTAATTAAAGTGACAGCAAGCAAATTGAATTAAATGTATTCGATATAGATAGATTTTAAGCCACTATAATTATAAAATTTAACCAATGGCGTGTTAATTATAAGAGATTTTAGCCCGGTACAATTCTGGAACATTAGTTTAAAAGTAGGGTGAAGTGTGAAATTCATGTTTAATCCTCATTTGTGTATAACTTACATGGGTATTTCAAATGACAATATCTCCAAAACCTAACCTTCAGTTGGTCTACGTGTCTGATATCGAACGTTCAACCGCGTTTTATAAATATATTTTTAATGCGGATCCCGTGTTTTCAAGTCCGCGTTATGTGGCATTTGCTGCTGATAGTAAAGCTGCATTCGCCATTTGGACAGGCGGGGCAAAACCTGATCGCAGTATTCCACGTTTTTCTGAAATTGGTATTATGTTGGCTACGAATGAAGCGGTAGAGAATCTTTTTGCGGAATGGGAAAAAAATCCAGACATTAAGATTATGCAAGAACTTTGTACTGAGGTTTTTGGCCGTACTTTCCTTGTCGAAGATCCCGATGGCCATATTATCCGAGTATGTCCGTTTGATTAAAACGATTAGGTCTGTTTTTAAAGCTATTATGAGTAAAATTATAATTAACAAAATTTACCCAAGAGATATATGCTGTTGTATTTGTATAGAGTGGGGTAATCTAGGAAAATAAAAGTAATAAAACGGAGAGATTATAGCAACAAGGAAGTTCTACTATGTTCAATCTAGCCAATGTTATTACGTCTTTCAATCAAACCTATCGAAAAAAATTAAAATTAAATAAAACTTGGGGTTTGTTTCATTTACAGCCAGAGGTGTTAGCTCTTTTTAATAAAAGTGCTCAGTTAATTCGAGATTCTGCTGATTATAGGCCAGCTTTTACTACAAATTGTAAAAGGCAGTATAAAACCTCAGCTAAAACAAGATCTCGACCCGGGTCGAAAGAAATATCTTCTTTTCGTGATAGCGCTCAAAAAATAACTATTAATCAGGCTATTTCGTATCGATTAAGTTGGGAGAGTCGCTTATTAACCACATTAAGTAATGAGGAAATTTGGTTGGCGGTTGAAGAGAAAATTAATCAAAAAAACGAATCAGTTAGATACTATTTTAGTCAGGTGCGTCAAAATTGGAATATTTATAGGCCTTATCAATATCATTCGAGTGAGGGGTTATTATGTTTACTTAGTATCGTTATTAATTCTCAGCAGTTTTTTTTACAAGCAGATAAAGAGTTACAACGAAAACAGCAAACCTGGATTCCTTTTTTGCGCCTTCCTGCTTTTATAGCTGAAGCATATGAATCATTTTTAAAAAAAGAGTTAGAAAAACGCGAGTTATTACGTAAAGAGGCGCTTGCTGCTTTATTATTACGATTAAAAACGGTAGAACAACAAGGTCAAGTGACTTGTGATGATGCGAGTTACACATTAGCGCTGCAGAGTGAATGGTTAGGCTTAATTAATTTTAAATTGCCTGAGTATAAGACGAGTTTAGATGCAAATACCTTTAATCGTATGCAGCGTGCTATCGAAAAATACGGTGATGCATCTCATAAAAGCCAACTTTATGAACTAGCCTGGTATCAAGCTAAAAAAAGCTTTGATGCCGAAGAATTGACTACTATTACGATCTCAGGTAGTCGCTTTTTAACGCCCAATGCGTTACTTGCCCTTATGTCAAAGGATAATAGGAAATGGTTTTGGTTTTCTTGGGGTAATAAGCTAAAGTTACAATTTTTAGAAGAGCAACAAGCGGTATTGGCTCAGCTTTTGTTACAGCCCGTCCATGATACGATCCTATTAAAACCGATATGCAAGGGTTACCCCGAGTTACTCACATTAAGCACGCAGTATCAATTGTTACAACAATCGCGTTGTTCACTTAAGAAACAATATCTTTATTGGTGGCAGTGGGAAAAAAAAATCTGGAAAAAAGCTTGGCAAAAATGGTTGGGCCAACAACTTGAAAAAAAGCAAGTTAGTTTGCTTCATCAGCTTGATGAGACTTTTGAGGAAGTGAAAAAATATAATTTTAAACTTCAAAATGTTAAGTTTCGTGCGCAAGTACAAGTGATATTGAAAACG
This sequence comes from Rickettsiella endosymbiont of Dermanyssus gallinae, assembly GCF_019285595.1. Taxonomy (NCBI): domain Bacteria; kingdom Pseudomonadati; phylum Pseudomonadota; class Gammaproteobacteria; order Legionellales; family Coxiellaceae; genus Rickettsiella; species Rickettsiella endosymbiont of Dermanyssus gallinae. The sequence goes on along the minus strand of NZ_CP079094.1, from coordinate 1,350,997 downwards.
ATACAAGCATTAAGGGTTGAGGGTATTTCTAAATATGATAATGCATCATTAATAAATATGTTTAAATATGTAGATGAAAATTCTAGAGCTAAAAGAGATGATACTGCTGAACAAGCAGTGGGGTCTACTAAAGCGTCGCCTCAAACAAGACAAAACACGTCGAAGGAAAATGCTCAGGCAGTATCGGTGACATCTCTTACTGGAAGTCAGCAAAACTTGCATACAACAGAAAATGGTTTTAATTCTCAACCTGGTAATAGTAGTAAAGATGGCTGCGGAAAAAAAATGACAGGCTTTTGGCAAACTAAAACTTTAGCAGGGAATAATCAGCCGATTTCTACAGAAAAAAAGCCAACAATGCACAAGCCTACAAGTTTGTTGGCGCGGGTTTCTGCATTCGATGAGACAGGAAAGCATTGTGAAAGCAATGCGAAGTCGAAGAGCCCGCGATAGGCGTGCGTTGACGGGCGAAGCAGGAAACGCATCACGCCGTAAAGTCATTTGTGGGAGGCACGGGCATGAACTCCGAAGGAGTGAGTGCGTGCCGGACGCAGGACGTATCGCGGCCTAATTTCAGTCGCGTCATGCGAACGAATTTCGGGGGCACGATGGCCGAAATTCTTCGGGAGCATAGCGACTCACTTGATATAAATAAATTTAGAATGCTTGTGCATGCTAACGATTAAAAGCTGTACTAATGTGCTCGTGTTGTCGCAAATTCAGCCAGTGTGGCAAGTGCTTGTCTATAGATAGAATCCGGAATTATTTCCAAGCTGGCGATGGCTTTTGCCGCATGTTCTTTTGCGCGTTGATAGGTGTAATCAATAGCACCGCTAGCTTTAATAATGTGGATAATATCTTTTAAATATTTTCGTTCACCTTGCGAAATCGCTTCATGAATTAATTGGGCTTGGTTTTTATCGGCGTGTTGTAAGGCATAAATTAGAGGTAAGGTTGTTTTTCCCTCTGCCAGATCATCGCCTTTGGCTTTGCCGATGCGTGTCGCTGAGCCGATGTAATCCAGGGTATCGTCGATTAATTGGAAAGCGATGCCTAGCTGTAATCCATAGTTGAGCATGGCGGTAATCTCCGCTTCACTACGTTCAGCTAAGATAGCGGGCTGTTCTGCGGCGATGGAAAATAGGATGCCCGTTTTACCAGCGACTATTTTTAAATATTGAGTTTCATCGAGCTCAGGATTATGGCAGTTAACTAATTGCAATATTTCTGATTGGGAGAGTGTGTTAGTGGCATCGGCCAGTGATTGTAGTACACGTAGATTGTTGACTTTCACCATCAGCTGGAAGGCTCGGGAGTAAAGAAAGTCGCCTACTAAAATACTAGCTGAGTTACCCCATAGGGTATTGGCTGTTTTTTTCCCACGGCGTAGTTCTGAGGCATCGATAACGTCGTCATGCAGCAAAGTAGCGGTATGGATAAGCTCCAAGGTGGCAGCCAATTGTAAGTGGGCTTCACCCTGGTAACCAAAGGCGCCGGCACTCAGGAGTACAATTAAGGGGCGTAAGCGTTTCCCACCGCTGTGAATGAGATGTTTGGCCAATTGGGGGATCAAGGGGATTTCGGAGTGTAGACATTGGTCGATTAAGCTATCGACCCTAGCAAAATCGGCTTTAACCAATGATTGAATAGGCGTTAAATCCATAAGGCTCATACTAGCGAGTAAATTTGAAAGCCGAATGCTAGGCGGGGTAGCCAGGGCTGTCAAGCCGCTTGGGTTTTATTGCATCTTAATGAAGTCGACCGTATAATGCCCGCTCCAGGGGGATTCCCCCTCGAGACTCGCCTCACCACGTTGATATGGGAGGCTAATTAACCGAGAGACTATTATGCGTCATTATGAAATTGTACTTTTAATTCACCCTGATCAAAGCGATCAAGTGCCTGCTATGGTACAGCGGTATACCACCATTGTTAAAAACAGCGGCGGAGATGTTCACCGCCTGGAAGACTGGGGCCGCAGACAACTCGCTTACCCTATTCATAAGCTTCTAAAAGCTCACTATATATTAATGAATGTTGAGTGTGGGCAAGAGGCTATGGCAGAACTCACAGAAAACTTCCGTTTTAACGATGCTGTTTTACGCCAACTGATTATTCAGCAAGATCGAGCTATTAAAGAAGCCTCTCCCTTGGCCAAGGGTAAAGAAGCACAAGGTCAAGAAAACAGACGAGAATATGCACGAAATTCGGTTGAGGTAAGTGCCTTAGCAGACGAGCATAGAGATTAAGCTTATTTTTTTAATTTTCAGAGGTTTTTATGAGTAATTACACCAATAGACGTCGCAAATACTGCCGTTTTTCTGCGGAAGGTATGACAGAGATAGACTATAAAGATACTAATCTTTTAAAGAACTATATTACTGAGACGGCCAATATTGTTCCTAGTCGTATTACGGGCACTAAAGCGCGTTTTCAGCGCAAATTAACCCAAGCGATTAAACGAGCACGTTTTTTAGCCTTATTGCCTTATTGCGATAAACACCAATATTTGGTTTAAACTTTTTTGAGAGGCTAAAATGGCGGGGTTTCTGCATCGCTGTGCCAGCTATGTTATGCGAGGCCGCCAGCAGGCGATTATAATAGGCCTGTTATTTACCATGGTGCCTTTATTAGGCTGGGTAAGTAACGTCATCATCGCTTTAGTGACCTTACGCAAGGGCGCAAAAGAAGGGGCTATTGTCTTATTATGGATCATATTGCCCGTTGTCGTGATAGCCGCTTTGGGTAACCCCTGGATTGCTTTATACAACATTGTAGGAGGCAGTTTATTTGGCTTCCTATTGGCAGTCATTTTACGCCAAACACAAAGTTGGCAGAAAGTGTTAGAAGCAGGGATGTTGCTGGGATTACTGACGGTTGTAGTGGTCCATTTAGTAAGGTCTGATATCAATGCCGTTTGGGTAACGCAGTTAGGGCATTATGCCGTACTGTTAAAAGATCAGTTGAATTTTTCGGTTAATACCGATCAACTACAGTTTTTTACGAAGTTTGCGACGGGTTTTCAGGTTGCATTCCTATGGTTGGGGGTATTAATTAATTTAATGCTTGCACGTGGTTTGCAGTCGATGTTATATAATCCCGGCAGGCTTTTTCCTGAGCTTGAAGCGGTGCGTTTAAGCAAATGGGATGGTCTCGTTTTACTGGTTATTGTTATTGCAAGTTTACAAAAAATTGCAATAGCGCATGATGCTTTGCCCGTTGTGTTGCTAACCTTCCTTTTAGCGGGTTTGAGTGTGTTACACGCTGTTATACGCCTAAGGAATGGCTTTTTTAAAGGTTGGTTTTTAGTATTTTATTGTTTGTTAGTTGTTTTTTTTCCTTATATAGCTGCTTTATTAGTCTTAATTGCATTAGCGGATAGTTATTTGGATTTTCGTCATCGTGTATTGTCTAAGCATTAGGCAATACACTGGAAATGTGGTTTTTTGAGGTACTGTCATGGCTCAAGTTATTTTATTAGAAAAAGCCTATTCTTTAGGTGATCTGGGAGAACAGGTTTCTGTTCGTAATGGTTATGCTAGAAATTATTTAATTCCTTATGGTAAGGCTGTGCCTGCCAACAAAGAGACGATTGCTCAATTTGAAGCGAAACGTGCGGAATTAGAGAAGTTGGCCCAAGAAAAATTAGCGGCAGCACAAGCGCGCGCTGATGCCTTATCTCAGTTAGTGTTAAATATCCCTGTTAAGGCTGGCGAAGAAGGACGTTTATATGGTTCTGTCGGCCTACAAGAGATCGTCAATGCAGCGACTGAAGCCGGTTGCCCGCTGGAAAAGAGCGAAATCCGTTTACCCGAAGGGGCTTTACGTCAATTGGGTGAGCATGATGTGGCTGTGCAGTTGCACAGTGATGTTGTGGTAACGCTTAAAGTAAATATCGTTGCTGAAGCTTAATACGATATAACTCGTTTAAAATAGAATTATTTTCGTTATTGCGAGCGCATTCATGTGCGCTCGCAATGGCGGGAATTAACAATGGCGCGCTTAAACTTAGTTTTTGCCCTCCATGTTATTGGAAGCGATGCGATGCAAAATACTGATCACCTGAAGTTGCCTCCTCACTCACTGGAAGCCGAGCAATCCGTTCTAGGCGGTTTAATGCTTGATAATCAAGCATGGGACAGAGTCGCTGAACGATTACAAGAAAAAGATTTTTACCTTCTTGCCCATAGAATTCTATTTCGCACGATAGTGGATTTTGCAAATCACGCAAAACCGTTTGATGTCGTGACCTTAACCGATGCTTTAAAGAGTACTAACCAACTAGCCGAAATAGGCGGCGAACTTTACTTATATGAATTGGCACGCAATACACCGAGTGCGGCTAATATCGGCGCCTATGCGGATATTGTGCGAGAACGTTCTGTATTACGCCAATTAATTGGTATCGCGACAGAAATTACTGAAAATGCCTATTTGCCAGCCGGTCGATCCATTACTGAATTAGTGGATGAAGCCGAACGAAAAGTTTTCCAAATCAGTGATCAAGGTGCGCGCGGTAGTGGCCCACAACCTATCAGCGCCTTCTTAGCGAGAGCCAGTGATCGTATTGATCTCCTTTATCATTCGGATCAAGTCATTACTGGACTTTCAACCGCCTACAAAGACTTGGATGAAATGACCTCTGGATTACAGCCTAGCGATCTGGTTATCGTAGCGGGTCGTCCTTCTATGGGAAAAACAACCTTTGCCATGAATGTGGCTGAGCATGCAGCGATTCAGGGAAGTAAACCGGTTCTTATCTTTAGTATGGAAATGCCAGGTCAAGCGCTGGCCATGCGTATGATGTCGTCACTAGGACGTATTGATCAAAATAAAATTCGTACGGGTAAACTCGGCGACGAAGATTGGCCACGTGTGGCCTCCGCTATAAGCATGCTTTCGGAAGCAAAAATGTTTATTGACGATACCCCTGCGCTGAGCCCCGGTGAGGTGCGTGCACGTGCTAGACGTGTTGCAAAAGAGCAGGGTGCATTAGGATTGATTGTGATCGATTATTTACAATTGATGCAAGTCCCAGGTTCAAAAGAAAATCGTACCACTGAAATATCAGAAATTTCTCGTTCGCTTAAAGCCTTAGCAAAAGAACTTGATGTGCCTATTATTGCCTTATCACAATTAAATCGTAGTTTGGAGCAACGTGCTGATAAGCGACCTGTGATGTCAGATTTACGTGATTCAGGTGCTATAGAGCAAGATGCAGATTTAATTGTTTTTATTTATCGTGACGAAGTTTATAACGAAGGAAGTCCAGATAAGGGTAGTGCAGAAATTATCATTGCTAAACAACGTAATGGCCCAACAGGCAAAGTGCGATTAACCTTCTTAGGTAAATATACACGTTTCGAAAACTTTTCTGCACAACGTTATCATGCTGAGAATTATGCATGAGCCGGCCGGTTGCAGTAGAGCTCGATTTAGCGGCATTACAGTATAATGTTAAGCGGATTCGTGAAATAGCGCCGCAATCAAAAATATTGGCTATGGTTAAGGCCAACGCTTATGGGCATGGATTAATTCCGATTGCCCGTGCTTTAGATTCGTCTGTGGAAGGGTTTGGTGTTTCCTGTTCCGAGGAGGCGCTCTATTTACGTAAAGCAGGAATAAAACAACGTATTGTTTTAATGGAAGGTTTGTTTTCGGCAGCCGAACTACCTCTCTTAGATCAGTATCAACTTGATACCGTTATCCATGATCAACGGCAACTCGATTTGCTAACGCAGCAAAAACTGCCTAAACCTGTGAATGTTTGGATAAAAATAAACACAGGGATGAATCGATTAGGTCTTTCTATGCAGGATTTTCCTGAGGTTTTGCAACGCTGCCAGACTTGCGCGTGGATTGAAGTGATTTGCGTGATGACACACTTTTCCTCGGCGGATGATCCTTCAGAAACAACCACCTTGCAGCAAATAGAACAATTTGAGCAAGCAACAAGCGATTTAAAGATTGCCAAAAGTTTAGCGAATTCAGCCGCTATTTTATCTTATCCACGTTCTCACAGTGAATGGATACGTCCTGGTTTAATATTGTATGGCGTTTCACCTTTTTCGGATAAGTCAGGCCTGCAACATGGCTTAAAACCCGTTATGAATCTAAAGTCAGAGATTATTGCGATTAATCAATTACGAGCGGGTGATCGTGTGGGTTATAGCGGAACGTGGATGGCACCTGATAATATGCGAATTGGTGTAGTTGCTATCGGTTACGGTGATGGTTACCCATATCGCGCTGAAGCGGGTACACCGGTGTTAGTGAACGGGCAATTAGCTGAGCTTGTGGGTCAAGTATCAATGGATATGTTAACCATAGATTTGCGCACGCAACCCGAGGCAAAGCAAGGTGATCCAGTTTGTTTATGGGGCGCAGGATTGCCTATTGAACAAGTCGCAAATAGCACATCAACATTTCGTTATGAGTTATTATGTGGTATTAATCGAGGGCAATTAGTCCGGATGCGCATTGAGGAAAAAAACGATGCAAAAAAATAGGATTAACCATTTTCTAATTTTATTCTTTATGACCATGCTAAGTGCGTGCTCAAGTGTACCTGAAGAGCGGCACAGCGAAGTAAATACTCCAGCAAGTGATACTGATATTTTTGTAGCGCCTTCCATCAGCCATTCGATGGGAACGGAGGATCGTCTAAAATTGCAATCGTTGGTGGCTACGGCGCAACCACAGCAATGGACGAAATGGGTGAGTAGTGCGACAGGTGCTCGATTTGAATTTACTAGTTTAAGCATCTACGTTAATGCACAAGGCCAAGGTTGTAGAAATTATAAAATGGCAGTTAGTCACGGATTTTTAAAACACCATACTTTTAGTTACACCGCTTGCCGCGATAGCCAAGGTGCTTGGCGGGTTGTAAGCTCTAAAAAATAAATTATTTAACTAATAAAAAGATGCTCATGTGAAATACGTCATTAGTTTATTTCTTTTACTTTATTCCTTTGGTCTATGGGCTGAAGATAAAGCCTTTGCGCCACAAACGTCTGAATTATTTGTCGATTTAACCCACCCCAAAGTGCTTTACGCTAAGCACGCGTCATTAGCATTAATTCCCGCATCGGTGACTAAACTTTTTGTAGCGGCTAGTGCATTGAAACAGTGGGGTAGTTACCATACGTTTGCTACGGAAGTTTATCAACGAGGTCAATGGAAGCAGGGTGTTTTAATAGGCGATTTGGTTTTTTATGGACAAGGCGATCCGGCATTCGATGAGACAGGAAAGCATTGTGAAAGCAATGCGAAGTCGAAGAGCCCGCGATAGGCGTGCGTTGACGGGCGAAGCAGGAAACGCATCACGCCGTAAAGTCATTTGTGGGAGGCACGGGCATGAACTCCGAAGGAGTGAGTGCGTGCCGGACGCAGGACGTATCGCGGCCTAATTTCAGTCGCGTCATGCGAACGAATTTCGGGGACACGATGGCCGAAATTCTTCGGGAGCATAGCGACTCACTTGAACGCCGATAATAAGGGCGCTATAGCATCGTCGTTGAGATCTTGATTGGTCAATATAACTCGGGTAAGCGTAGGATCATTATTGGCTAACTGTTTGAGGATATTTGCATTGATAGGCATAGCACTTCTCCTTGTGAAGCTTCATATTGTTTCAATAAAATGAATAATAAAGGATATTTTATATCAATTTTGCGACTAGAAACTAGTATTTAAATAAAAATTTTCTTCGGTGATGATTGCATTAAGCGGCACATCCCACGCTGAGGATTCGAAAGATTTTAGTTTTTGCCACTCATAAGCGAGTCCAATGAGGTAGGGTTTAGCGGGTCTTACACCATTTAATAAAAAACTAAAACTTCTATCATAAAAACCACCACCCATGCCTAAGCGTTCGCCATTATTTGTGAAGCCAAGTAGTGGAACTAATACAACATCTAAATGACAAGGTTCGATGATGGATTCGGATGATAGAGGGGGTTCAGGAATATTAAACTGATTTTTTATTAGCGGCATATTTTTTTTGTAAACGCTAAATATCAATTTTTTTTCTTGCAATACGGGCAAATAGCAATCTTTATGGCATTGCCATGCTGTTTTAATGATTATTTCGGGATCAATTTCTTGATTGATGGCGATATAAGCCGCGATGTATTGGCTTTTTTGAAAGTGAGGGTTTTGAATAAGCTGTTGTGTGATTTTTTGGGAGGCTATCGTTTGATCATGAAGTGTGAGCTTTGCGCGGTATGCGCATAATTTTTTTCTTAGAATTTGTCGAGCATCCATAAAGCATGATGGTTCATAGAGGGAACAAAAGAGAAAAGGTATCTGACTCAGCGAAGTTTCCTGATCCTAAGATGCAGGTGGGATTAGGTATATCCACTTTAGGCTTCTTGCAATGATTAAAGTAAAGCAAGTGTGCGCACCGCGTATAAAGAACTCATCCCGTTACTGTTAAGTATCGATCGAAAAACAATCGGACTGAATCAGATACCAGGCCATTATAATATATTTTACGAGAATGGTCTCCTAGGCAAATAAATGAGTTATTTTTTTAGGATTTGATTTTAGTAGAATCTCAATGAGCGGCTACTTTTTCAGGCATGAGCGGTATATTAACGTAAGCGAGGATGGTAAAATAACGTTATATGTATTTTTTATAGAGAGCCCTATGCAATTTCAGGCCCAGCCTCCTGCCTTTGATGATTTCTACCGTTTGTTGAGCCAAGCTGAAGTGGTGACTTCCCCAGCAGAAATCCATGGGATGTTATGTGGCTTTGTCTGTGTAGGACCAAAGCTTAATGGCGGTTTTTGGATCGATATATTATTAAAACGCTTAGGTGTTAGGCCTCGGCAAGGGGCTGTCGTGGGCTTGTATGATGCGGCGTGTAGGCAACTGAGCGGATTACAATCTTTTAAGCTGCTACTTCCTGATGAGCAGCATGAGTTAGAAAAGCGTGCGGAGGCATTAAGCCTGTGGTGTGAAGGCTTTTTATATGGTTTAGGCCTTCTGGGTGGAAGCTCTTTCGATGAGGAAACATCAGATACGGTACATGAAGCGCTTTATTGCATTGCGGAAATAGCGAAACTTGATGTCAGTCAATTAGAGATAACGGAGCTAGATAAGTTGGCCTATGAAGAAGCCATTGAGTTTATTACCCAAGCGGTCCCCCTTATTTACGAAGAGGTGACTCATTGTTCGGTAAAAGGAAATGCCGGCGGTTCCATGTATCTTCATTAGTTATACTCTTTGGATTTTCGTACCTCGCTATGTTTAATCTTTCTGAGCTGAAAAAAAGACGGCGCCAATTCATGGCGGCCATCGATAAGGAAGCCGTTATTATTCTGATATCGGCACCCGAATCGCTGCGTAATGGGGATGTGCATTACCCCTATCGCCAAGATAGCGATTTTTATTATTTAACCGCTTTCCCTGAGCCTAATGCGGTTGCCTTATTATTACCTGATTCTAAAGGCGGGAAGTTCATCTTATTTAGTCGCCCCTATGATGTGATCGAAGCTATTTGGAATGGCCACACTATTGGTCAGGAAAGCGCTAAGAAAGACTATGGTGCGGATGAGGCTTATTCGATTGATCAACTGGAGGCACGGTTGCCGGATTATTTGACGCCGAGTGCACGTTGTTATTATTTAGGAAGCCAAAACCCAGTGCTAATTAAGCGTCTTAATGAGGTGCTGAGCAGAGCAAGCCAATTACCTTGCCAAGAAGGGTTAGTGGATGTAACACATGCGGTGCATGAATTACGACTTAGAAAGAGCCCTTACGAATTAGATTGCCTGCGCGAAGCCGCTAGCATTTCTTCGCAAGCGCATATTAAAGCCATGCAAGCCTGCCGTCCTGGTCGTTATGAATACCAAATAGAAGCAGAATTACTCTATGAGTTCTATCAGCACGGTAGTCGGGCAGTGGCCTATCCCAGTATTGTGGCGAGTGGTGGCAATGCTTGTATTCTGCATTACACGGACAACCGTGCGCTTTTAAAATCAGGTGATTTGCTCTTGATTGATGCCGGTTGTGAATATCAATCCTATGCCTCAGATATTACACGCTGTTTCCCCGTCAACGGACGATTTAGTCCAGAGCAAAAAGCTATCTATGAGCTTGTGTTAAAAACACAGCAAGCATTGATTGATGCTATAAAACCGGGTGTCATTTGGGACAGCTTACAAGCGCATTGTGTGCAGATCATCACACAAGGATTATTAGATTTGGGCTTGCTAAAAGGTGAACTCGAGTCACTGATTGAACATAAGAGCTACAAAAAATTTTATATGCATGGTTGTAGTCATTGGTTAGGTTTGGATGTGCATGATGTGGGATGTTATAAGCTGAATAAAAAATGGCGTCCTTTAGAAGCTAATATGGCGTTTACGGTAGAACCCGGCATTTATATTGCTGCACAGACGGAAGGTGTAGATGAAAAATGGTGGAATATTGGCGTACGGATTGAAGATGATGTATGCGTCACGAAGGATGGCTGTGAAGTGTTATCACAGGCAGCGCCAAAAAAAATCAGTGATATTGAATCGTTGATGTGTACTCACAGCAATGGGATTTTCGGCAAGGCGCCGCGAAAATGAAGCAATCGGAGTGTATACATGATACATGAGGATTGCGAGTTGAGGGGGAACACAGCCGAAAATTCAAGTGCTAAGAGTATGCTCATGATGAAGCCAGGCTACGATATTCTAATCATCGGTGCGGGCATGGTGGGCGCAAGTCTTGCTTTAGCTTTATCCCATTTGCCGTTGCGGATTGCCATCATTGAAAAGACATCTTTCAATCTAGAGGCTATTCCTAATTTAGACAGTAAACCCATTGCTTTAAACTATGCGAGTAGTCGTATTTTAAAGAATTTAATACCTTGGGCTGACTTATCAGCCTATGCCAATCCCATTGAACAGGTACATATTTCAGAAGCAGGTTGTTTTGCGGCGGCGAGAATTAAAGCCAAAGCAATGGGTATTGCGGCCTTAGGCTATGTGATCCCGTCGGCCTTATTAGGACAGGCTTTCACAAAAGCATTGATCCCGTTGACTCAAGGTTCTAAGCCACTTCGTTTAGATCTCTTTAACCCAGCACAATGTCAGGCATTGCTGAAGAAAGAACAGACTTGGGAAGCACACATAACGACACCAACAGGTGAGTTACAAACGATTTCAGCGCATTTGCTCGTCGCCGCCGATGGTTCTGATTCCATCGTACGGCAGCTATTAGATATCAAAGTACAAAATCAACGTGAAGGGCAAATGGCCTTGGTGGCCACGCTTAAACTAGCGCGTCATCATCGTCATACCGCCTACCAACGTTTTACGCCGCAAGGCGTGATGGCTGCTTTGCCTTTATTAGGCAATCAAGTAGGCTTCGTTTGCACGGCAGCACAACATCAGATTGAAGAGCGGCAGTCGTTGAGCGAAGCTGAATTTTTAGCGTGGGTACAATCCCTTTTTGCTTATCGTTTAGGACAATTTTTAGAAAGTGGGCCACGGGGTATTTACCCTATAAAAAGTTTTATCGCGGAGCCACAAGCACAAGCGGGCTTAATTTTATTAGGTAATGCGGCGCATACCTTATCGCCTATTGCCGCACAAGGACTTAATTTAGCCTTGCAAGATATGGCAGAATTAGCTGATATGATAGCTAAGGCTTTTGTTGCAAAAAAAGATTTAGCGGATCCCCGTATTAGTCAGGCTTATTTGGCAGCACGTTTGCCGGTACAAAAACAATTAATAGGATTGACTGAAAATTTAGGTCGATTATTCCAAGAAAAATTTAGGCTGTTGACTTTAATTCGTAATAGCGGTTTATTAGCATTTGATTTAGTTTCGCCACTTAAACAAAATGTATCACGACGTCTAATGGGAACGCACGGTCGGCTTCCTTCCTTAGTCCGTGGCATTGCACCTCAACAAGAAGAAGAACATGTCAAGATTTAAGCAGGTTATTGATGAAGAAGGCAAAGTCCTTTATATAGAAACCAATGCCTTAGGGCAAAGTTTGCTAACGACCCCAAAGTTAAATAAAGGGAGTGCCTTTAGTGAAAAAGAACGTGAGCAATTTCATTTGCTCGGTAAATTACCTTATGGTATTGAAACCTTAGACCAGCAAGTTGCACGTATTTATCAGCAGTTCTTAAGAAAGGGTAGTGAGATACAGAAGCATGTTTATTTGCGTAGTTTGCACGACACGAATGAAACCCTTTTTTATAAATTAGTCAGTCAGCATCTAAAAGAACTGCTACCCATTATTTATACACCGACTGTTGGTAAAGCGGTGGAACAGTTTAGTCATGCATTCCGACGTCCGCGTGGTTTATATGTAGCTTACCCCGATCGTTATCGTCTTGATGCAATCATTGAAAATCGTTTAAATCCCGAAGTCGACATTATTGTTATAACGGATGGAGAAGGTGTTTTAGGTATTGGCGATCAAGGTATAGGCGGTATGGATATCTGTATTGCAAAATTAATGGTGTATGTGATTTGTGGTGGTGCCAATCCACATCGTTTGTTGCCTATTCAAATCGATGTAGGAACAAACAATGAAAAATTACTGAATGATCCTATGTACTTGGGCTGGCGCCACAAGCGTTTAGTTGGCAAAGAATATGATGACATGATAGAACGCACGGTAGCAGCGATTCAACGCAAACTACCACACGTTTATTTACATTGGGAAGATTTTGGTCGTGAAAATGCACGACGTAATTTACAGCGTTATCAAGAACATTTCTGTACTTTTAATGATGATATGCAAGGTACCGGTGCCGTTACCTTAGCCGCCTTATTAACGGCGATTAAACAGACAAAACTACCCTTAACAGAACAGCGTATTGTTATATTAGGCGCAGGCACTGCAGGTACAGGGATTGCCGATCAACTTTGCGCGGGCACGATGCGCGCCGGTTTGACCCGCGAAGAAGCGCTTGCTCGTTTTTGGTTAGTGGACAAGCAAGGCTTATTGACTGAACAAAGCGCGGATTTGACTGAATTTCAAAAACCTTATGCACGTCATTCAATGAGTGCGATGAATTTAGAAACAGTTGTCAGAGAAATAAAGCCAACGGTTCTCATTGGTTGCTCAAGTCAAGCGGGCGCATTTAGTGAAGCAATCGTGAAAGCGATGGCATCTGGCGTCCATCGGCCAATTATTTTTCCCTTGTCTAATCCTACTGAAAAAGCAGAAGCCACACCGTTGGATTTGCTACATTGGACTGAAGGCCGTGCTTTGATTGCAACCGGTAGTCCGTTTGGCAACGTTGAATTTCAAGGGAAAACGTTTTGTATTTCACAGTGTAACAACGCATTGATTTATCCAGGCATAGGTTTAGGCATCGTGATTGCAAAAGCAACACGATTAAGTGATGCCATGCTTTGGGAAGCCTGTAAAGCCTTAAGTCATTACGCCATCGATACGGAAAATTTTAATGCGGCGTTATTACCTGATTTTGATCAAATTCATACTATCAGTCAGCGTATTGCGCTAGCAGTGGCCGAGCAAGCACGAAAAGAAGGTTTATCTTCAGTGAGTGATACGGTTGATTTTGCGCAAGCGATTGAAAATCAATTTTGGTTACCAAAATATTATGACTATCGATATTCCCCAAGATTATGATGTTGTCATTGTCGGTGCAGGCCTTATTGGGCTTACTCTGGCATGTGGTTTAATCAATCAGGGTTTGCGATTGGCCATCATCGATAAGGATGGCCGATCAAAAGCGCCTGCCGTTCGACTGGATAGCGTACCAGGCTACGAACTGGGTGGGCGGGTTAGTGCTATTACGCAGGGCTCGCAGAAAATTCTTGAAAGCTATCAGGTTTGGCAAAGGCTAGCTAAAACAACCTTCTCACCTTTTGAGTGTATGGAAGTCTGGGAGGAAGGATCTGCATCACGACTTAGGTTTGATGCCGCTGAAACAGGGCAGCCGTGCTTAGGCACCATTCTATATAATCAGGCATTACAAACCGCGTTGCTGGCACAAGCCAAAACGGCGAGGGAGTTGGACTGGTTTTTTCCTGAATCATTAAGCGCTATGCAGAATGAACAGTCACCGATTTTATTATCATTAGCCTCAGGGCAGTCAATAACAGCTCAACTGCTGGTAGGTGCTGATGGTGCACAGTCTTGTGTTCGTCAATTAGCGGGGATCTCATACAGTGAACGTGATTATCAGCAAGAAGCCCTGGTCGCAACCGTACGAACCGTATTAGCGCATGATCAAACAGCGAGACAAGTTTTTTTACCCACAGGACCGCTTGCTTTTCTGCCGCTAGCCGATTCCTATTTATCTTCTATTGTTTGGTCAACCACGCCAGAAGAAGCTAAAAGGCTAAAAGCGCTTTCTGAAATTGATTTTAATGCAGAATTAGCGCATGCATTTGAGCAACGTTTAGGGGCAGTTGAATGGAGTAGTGCGCGCTTGAGTTTCGCACTCAAGACCCAACACTGCGAGCAGTATATAAAGCCTGGCATTGCCTTAATGGGCGATGCGGCACATACCATTCATCCGTTGGCAGGACAAGGCGCTAATTTAGGTATTGCGGATGCGAGTTGTTTGGCAAGCATTATTTTAGCCGCCCATCAAAAACAACGGGCTTTAGGTGCTTTACATACCTTGCGTCGCTATGAAAGAGAACGTCGTTTTTACCATCGTGTGATGGGTGCCGGAATTGATCTGATTAAACAGACCTTTGCGGCAAAAAACTCTTTTTTAGTGAGCACACGTCATGTTGGGTTAAGCTTTGTAGAAAAGACCCCGTGGCTAAAAAATTATTTCATGCGTTTTGCCATGGGTATTCCTAGTGCTGAGACTGCAAAATTAATGCTTTAGTGCAGAAGGGGATTGCGTCTCTGTGTGGATAGCATTTTCAAGTTGATTCAAATTTGTTTTAAATTCTTCTAGAGCGTTATTTAAGCTCTTTTTTTGCTCATTAGAAAGCATTAAATTATTATTAGGTTTAAAGAAAGTGAATGGGGAGACTGACATACTTTTAAGCCGTTTTGATGGTATGTTTGATATCCTTAAGATTCTTCACAATGCTTCCAAGGCGTGTGATAACCAAACTCATTTGATTATCCTCCGTGAAGGATGGATTTAACAGTTGAGGTTTTATATCGCCGATTAACCCATCAATACGGGTAACTAAGCGACGGGAAGACGTCAGGGTAGGCCTTGTGATAAAGGTCCCAATTTCTTCTTGCAGTATTCTTCCGCGCTCTAATAGCAGGGTCAGTTCTTCGTGGTTAAACATAAAATAGTTTATAAGCAGTCTGTCGAGTTAATCTCAAAGTATAATGATAAAACATTAAGAGAGCCTTAAAATAGCCTCTATTTTTCATCGGAGTTGTAAGAAAATGGCTAGGGAATTGAAGTTCATTATTCTAGACCGTGATGGTGTTATCAACGAAGAATCCCATGAATATATCAAATCACCAGCTGAATGGAAGCCTATTCCCGGTAGTTTAGAGGCTATTTCCTTGTTGAGTCAGGCGGGTTATACCGTTGCGGTGGCTACAAACCAATCAGGCGTGGGTCGGGGTTACTATACGGAGGAAGGCTTGGCGGAAATACATCAGAAAATGATAGCTTGCGCCAAAGCGCAGGGGGGGGTGATTGATAAGGTTTTTTATTGCCCTCACCGCCCAGATGAGCACTGTCCTTGCCGTAAACCAGCCAGTGGTTTATTTGAGCAGATTGCCGCGGCTTATAAAATAGATTTAAGTGGTGTGACGGCAATTGGCGATTCTTTGCGTGATATTCAAGCGGCTGAGAAACTAGCTTGCAAGCCCATATTAGTCTTAACCGGAAACGGAGAAAAAACCTTAAAAAATAATCCGGAGCTCCGTGATAAAATTCCTTTTTTCCCTAATTTATTAACGGCCGTACAAGCGCTGTTAAAAAAGGAACATAATGTCTAAGTCGAAGCGGGTATATAGTTGCCAGTCCTGTGGTGGCCAATTTTTACAATGGTCAGGTCAATGTGGTGAATGTCAGGCCTGGAATAGTTTGTTAGAAGAGACCCGCATTGCCACGTCACAAGCCAACGTTTCACCTCGTTTAAGCGGTTATACGGCAACCAGCGATCAAAAAATAAGATCGTTAGACTCTATTCAACTTGATGAAATTAAACGTTTCTCGTCGACGATTAAAGAATTAGATAGAGTATTGGGTGGCGGTATTGTGCCAGGTTCCGTGATACTGATGGGAGGGGATCCTGGGATTGGAAAATCCACTTTATTATTACAAAGCTTGTGCCAGTTAAGTCAACAACAGGCTGTTTTGTATATTACGGGTGAAGAATCACTACAACAAGTTGCTTTGCGTGCAAGACGTTTAGACTTACCCCTAGAGAAATTACGTTTGCTTACGGAAACACGTATAGAAAGTATTTTAGCGCACGCGCTGAAAGAAAAACCGCAAGTGTTGGTCGTCGATTCTATTCAAACCATGTATACCGAATTGTTGCAATCTTCTCCAGGTTCAGTCGGGCAAGTCAGAGAAAGTGCAATGCAGTTAACGCGGTTGGCAAAACAAGCAGGTATTGCCTTATTTTTAGTGGGACATGTGACTAAAGATGGTGTGCTTGCAGGCCCTCGTGTTTTAGAACATATGGTAGATACCGTCTTATATTTTGAAGGTGAAACCGATAGTCGGCATCGTTTAATTCGTTCTGTTAAAAATCGTTTTGGTGCGGTTAACGAATTGGGTGTTTTCGTGATGACTGAAAAAGGGTTGCGTGAAGTAAACAATCCTTCTGCCATGCTGTTGTCGCGATCCGATGATTGTGTGCCTGGAAGTTTAGTGACAGCCACATGGCAAGGCAGTCGTCCTTTATTGGTAGAAGTTCAAGCCTTAGTGGATACCAGTCATTTAGGCAATCCACGCCGAGTAACCGTAGGTTTAGATAATAATCGTTTAGCCATGTTATTGGCGGTGTTGCACCGTCATGCCGGTGTAGTGACCTATGATCAAGATGTTTTTATTAATGTAGTAGGTGGCGTACGTTTATTAGAAACCAGTGCAGATTTACCGATTTTATTAGCCGCGTTGTCGAGTTTGCGCAACAAAGCTATTCCACATGATTGGATTTCCTTTGGCGAAGTGGGTTTATCGGGTGAAATTCGTCCGGTGCCCAATGGGCAAGAACGTTTACGCGATGCCGCTAAACATGGTTTTAAGTCAGCCATTGTGCCTAAAGCGAATATTAGCAAGCAAGCGATTGCAGGGATGACTGTTTTTCCTGTTTCGCAGTTATCCGAGGCGATAGAAATAGTGAAGCAAGCAACTGAAGTGGTAGGTGTTTAAACGCCGTGAAAAAACTGACACCCGAAGAGAAAAAAGTTATTTTATCCAAAGCGACTGAACGTCCGTTTACAGGGAAATATGATCATTTTAATGAAGAGGGCACTTATTCCTGTAAACAATGTGGGGAATTATTATATCGCGCTGCTGATAAATTTGATTCAGGGAGTGGTTGGCCTAGTTTTGATGATGAAATACCAGGGGCAATTAAGCGGGTCGAAGAAGCAGATGGTCGTACAGAAATTATTTGTGCCCATTGTGGTGCGCATCTTGGACATATATTCCTGGGTGAAAACTTCACGGTTAAGAATGCCAGGCATTGTGTTAATTCAATCTCGTTAGAATTTATACCCAAAAATGAATTAAAAAAAAGCGTTGAGCAAGATTTAGAAGGCAAAGAAAATAAAAGGGAGACGGCTATTTTTGCTGGCGGTTGTTTTTGGGAGGTTGAATACCAAATGAAACAGTTGCCCGGTATTATTTCAGTGCAGTCGGGGTATATTGGCGGTACTACCTCTAATCCCAGCTATGAAGAAGTTTGTAATCATCAGACGGGTCATGCCGAAGCGCTGCAAATTATTTTTGATCCTTCTAAAGTATCTTATGAAACCTTAGCGAAGCGATTCTTTGAGATTCATGATCTACAGCAACTCAATAGACAAGGGCCGGATATTGGCGATCAATATCGTTCTGCCATTTTTTATACGACACAGGAACAAAAAGAAATTGCTTTAAAGCTTATTAATCTTTTGCAAGAAAAAGGTTATAAAGTCGCTACGCGACTAACGCCCGCGCCGATTTTTTGGCCAGCAGAAGATCGGCATCAAAATTATTATGAAAAAAGTGGAAGAAAACCTTACTGCCATACCTATAAAAAAATTTTTTAATAAGAAAGAGCGTTATGAAAAAACAATTTCCACAAAGTATAGAAACTAAACGTTTATTTGGTTCAATACCTCATCTTAACGATTTAGATGAATATTGCGACATGATGCAGAATAAGCAGTTTATTGATTGCTATGGGGTAGCGTTTAATAAAGAAACACTTTGCGAGCGAATAAACTCAGATATCAATCATTGGCAACAACATGGTTTTGGCATGTGGATATGGAGTAGTAAAGAAAATAAAGATTTTATTGGTAGGGCGGGATTAAAATCGTTTATATTGCAGAATAAAAATGAAGTTGAATTGGGTTATGCGTTAAAACCTGAGTATTGGGGAAAGGGCGTTGCCATGGAGATGTCGAGCCTGTAAACAATTTTGTGTAAGTGCCGTGTCAGGAGAACCTACCCTCGAATTCGATAGCGAGAGCCTGTAAACTAAATTGTGTAAATGCTTATTATTACCTAAGCTAATGCGCTGAAAAAAGCACTAGCGATAAAAGAGAAATAAGTAATGAAACAAGAACAAGAAATAAATATAGCTCCCGAATTAATCAGTGAATTGGCTAAATCCATAAAGAGTGAAAAAGATATATCTGCGCTGAGCAAGCAGCTATTAAAGCTCACGGTAGAACGAGCCATGGATGCAGAGCTAGAGGAGCATCTAGGCTACGAAAAGCACGCGATAGAAGGCAAGAATACGGGAAATAGCCGCAATGGTTATTCACCGAAGCGATTAAAGGGTGATTTTGGCGAAGTTGAGATTAACACGCCTAGGGATCGAAATAGTACGTTTGAACCTCGACTTATACGCAAAGGACAAACGCGCTTGACGGAGTTTGATGAACAGATTTTAGCGCTGTATGCCCGAGGGATGACTACCCGTGATATAGCGGCGACGTTCAAAGAAATGTACGGTGCGGAGGTATCGCACAGCTTGATTTCTAAAGTGACTGAAGCCGTGATGGATGAGGTGACGGTGTGGCAGAATCGCCCCTTAGAAACGGTATATCCTATCGTGTATTTAGATTGTATCGTTATTAAATGCCATCAAGATAAACGTGTGATCAATAAATCCATCTATTTGGCTTTGGGCATTAATTGTGAAGGACAAAAGGAATTACTCGGCTTGTGGATAGCTGAAACCGAGGGTGCAAAATTTTGGCTATCTGTATTAACCGAATTAAATCATCGTGGGGTAAAGGATATTTTTATTGCTTGCGTGGATGGACTAAGCGGGTTTCCAGAGGCAATAAACGCGGTATTCCCAAAAACGAAGGTTCAGCTCTGCATTGTGCATCTTATTCGTTATTCCTTACGCTACGTACCGCATAAGGACATGAAAGCCGTGGTAGCGGATCTTAAGCTTATTTACCGTGCTATTTCTATAGAGCAAGCCGAAGAAGCGCTTCTGATGTTCAGTGAAAAATGGGATAAAAAATATCCCGCCATTAGCCGTACCTGGCATAAAAACTGGAGTAATATGGTGACCTTATTCGATTATCCTGACGACATACGAAAAATTATTTATACCACCAATGCCATTGAATCACTCAATAGTGTGATTAGAAAATCAATTAATAATCGTAAAATCTTTCCTAATGACCAATCGGCATTAAAAGTAGTATATTTAGCGGTACAGAAGGCATCACAAAAGTGGACGATGGCTTTACATGATTGGAGAGCCGCTATGAATCGATTCGCTATCGAATTCGAGGGTAGGTTCTCCTGACACGGCACTTACACAAAATTGTTTACAGCCTCACTGACAGTCACTTCTTAATAACCGGCAACTGTCCGATCAAGTCTGAGCTACTACATTTAAAGGCTTTGTTACGTTCTCAGCGTTGACGTTGCTATACCCATCGTCGGTAAAGCTAAGGGCTAAAAAAACGTAATGTGTTGGGTTGCTGTTCTTCATTCGCTGAACTGCTTTCTCCTGGTTCAGACCACTTTGTTACATGGCTTGTCAAATTTTCATTAAGCATCGATTCTAATTGTTTTATTCTTAATGCCATTTGTATTTTTTCTTCTTTTTCTTGAGCGAGTTGTTTTTTTAGCTCATCGCATTCTCGATCATGTTTTTCTAAGCCAGCGTAACTTGATTTTATGTCAATTAAAAGCTTGTTACAAATAACAGAAATTTCTTTTCCATGCAGAACGGAACGATCCCAGTAACCCAATTCCGCATTGCGCGCGCGCGCGGCAATTCTCGCAATATGCTCAGACAATGCTTTAAAACTTTCGCGTCTTAACTCAGCCGGTTTTAAGTTTTTTTTGTCTTCTATTTCTTCAGCGCGCTGTATACCTTTAATTAAATCATTAAATTGAGCTTCCCATTCATTTTTTCTTGCTATAAACATAGAAGGGGATTGTTTGAATATTCTTATGAAATAATATTGGTGATGTAGTTCCAATAATTTATTTAAATACTGAATTAGATGTTGATGCAATGCATTTAAGCCGTACAAAATATCCTGGTGTGGCTCTATTTTATTAATCCATGCCGAAAATAGACTTAAATTTTCTTGGAAATATAAAGTAATATATTTTTTCCATAGATTATTGGATCTGCTTTCAAAAAGTTTTTGAGTCAAATAACGATGGAACGTTGGGCTTCTATTAAAATGCTTCGCATTATGATAAAGCAGCGTTTGAATGACATAGGCATCATTTTTTTTAAAGGCTTCATAAAGTAGGCGTATTCCAAGGGGCTCTTTATCACCCGCTAAGACGGTGGAAAAGTCAAGGGTATGATGGCGCCATGCATTCTCCATGTGTTCGCGATGTTCAGCATATACATCGGGCAAATAATGTTTTATTTCATGCATGGCTATTTTTCTTTCTTCCACTGAGCCAGTGCATAATAAAGAATTAGGTGCGTCGAGTATAATATTTAAGGCGTCAAATTTCTCATTGATAATGCTATCAACGCTTAAATGAAATAAAGCCGCTTGGCTAAGTCGTTCTTTTATGAACCGATATTTAGCATTTGGTATCAAGCGCAATAAAAGTTTATTGTGAAGTGCTGGAAACGCTTGTTCAGCGCTTGGGAGTAATGCAACATCTTCGATCCGATAATTATTGTCTAATAGTGCATTCCACTGTTGGTACTTGTTGTGATCCATTTCAATATATAGTAATAAGAATTTTATATTTGGATGGAAGTAAAGCGCTTGCATGAATTTTTCTAAAGCGTCTTCATTCATTGAGTAGGGATCTGATAGTAGTAATTTTGCTAAAGATCTATTTTCGTGTGTGTGTCGCGGTATTAATTGTAAATCCTCCAGCGAAGTATTGGACTTTATAAGCTCAGTGAGTGTGGGAAAGTCTATCTCTATATCTTTTAAACTGAGTGAGCGAAGATCTGGATTGGATTTTAGGTAGCTGCTAAGCTCTGGAATAAAGGAACCACCAAGCATTATTTTGCTATTACAATTTCGTTTTGAATAATGGAAGGTTACGATGTCTAAGTTAATGGCTTTCCAATGGACAATCATTAAAACTCGGGTTAATAGGATTTGAAAACTTATCCATGGTGATTTATCTTCAATTTGTAAAAGAAGTTGAATTTCTTCAATGAGTTCCCGATCTTCTTTTTGTTCTTCATTAAGACTGGGCTCTCCGTTAATTAGCTTTACTGGATCGGGGCTGTTATCAATACGGGAAGGAAGTCGAAGCTCGGGATATATTTTAACGTTACGTAGCGTAAATTCTCGGCCTGAAGTCTCAATAAATGATTTATTTTTTTGAATATAACCATACAAATGGATTAGTTGAGAGAGTGTTAAAGTAGCATCATCTAATAAAAAAAAACCATTTTTTTTAAATTGATGAAAGGAATTATAAAATTTTCCCATCGGCCCCTCCTTGTTGTTTTTCTAGCACTTCAAAATAGATTATATCGCTATTTCTACGGTTAAATCTAGCGCTAGAATATATTTTTAGAATGTTCTATGTAAATAAACAAGGGGGTAATAAAATTTATTAATCTTAAGTTTAATTTATAGTTTTATTGGAAACCTTAGCATTTTATACATTCAAAATGTCAAGTTAAGGTTTCAGCTTTTTAAGCTGCTTATCCTCAACTGATGGTTTTTCTTCGGAAATGTTTTGCTTGTTACTCGCTTCTTGCATAAATCTGTCGTAGGATTTTTTTAATACAATAAATTCTGGATGACTTTGCATAAATTCACCAAATTCATTTAGAACCGTGTTGAGCTGTTCTTTTTTACCGGAATGCTTTAGTAAAACGCAGAGATACTTCAGTTTGCAAGCCCCCTCTGTCCCTCGTTGTGAAAGCCAGTTAATTTTTAATTGTTCATCACTAATATGTTTATCAATCTCTGGGTTTCTATAATCTACTATTAATGGGTTTATCTCATTGAATAATTGTTCAATACGATGTGTGGTATCAGAATATGTCTGCCAATCTTTATTCTTTTGTTGAGGAGGATGTTGCGCAGAAGCTAAAGAATACTTTGCTAGTAGCAATGAATAAGTACCTAGATTAATCGTAACCCTCGGGTAACCCTCTTTATTCTTTTGGAAATTGATTGTTCCAATATTGCCTTGCAGCCGCCTTTTGTAAAAGGTATTGGCTTTTGAGGTAATACTTTGTGTTTTCATGAAAGATCTCATCCGTTTCATTACAAGTGAGTCGCTATGCTCCCGAAGAATTTCGGCCATCGTGTCCCCGAAATTCGTTCGCATGACGCGACTGAAATTAGGCCGCGATACGTCCTGCGTCCGGCACGCACTCACTCCTTCGGAGTTCATGCCCGTGCCTCCCACAAATGACTTTACGGCGTGATGCGTTTCCTGCTTCGCCCGTCAACGCACGCCTATCGCGGGCTCTTCGACTTCGCATTGCTTTCACAATGCTTTCCTGTCTCATCGAATGATTAAATATTTCTTGATGCATGTTTATCTCAAGTGAGGGTATACGGTTTCAAATATACTTTAAGTTTTTGAAAAAAAATAATATTTCATGTTTTTTTTAAAAGATTATTATCGCTAGATTTAATAGATAAAAATAGAATATACTTTTATGCAATTTAATTTGCATTAAAAATAGAAACGACGTAAAAATATTATAAGGATAAAAAAGCAACAGATGCTTAAATTATTTTTTAAAAAATCGTTGATTTTCGCGCTTGGTAATCATGACGACCTTAGTTTTGGTATGTGCTTTCACTACGGGTATTACAATTTTAAAAAAGATTTCACGCTTGCAAAAAAATATTATTTAGAAGCGGCTAAGAAAGGGAAAGAAAAAGAGGCTTACTATCATTTAGGCAAACTTTATAAAGAAGAGAAATCTCTTGTTGACGCTTTTTATTACTGGGGAATAAATAACGAATGTGGTGAGCGATGGAAATCAGCATTAGGTTTTTATGAAGCGATTATTGAAGGGAATAGCTGGCCTATTTTTATAGGGTTGTCACCAGCGATGAGACAGGAAAGCATTGTGAAAGCAATGCGAAGTCGAAGAGCCCGCGATAGGCGTGCGTTGACGGGCGAAGCAGGAAACGCATCACGCCGTAAAGTCATTTGTGGGAGGCACGGGCATGAACTCCGAAGGAGTGAGTGCGTGCCGGACGCAGGACGTATCGCGGCCTAATTTCAGTCGCGTCATGCGAACGAATTTCGGGGACACCATGGCCGAAATTCTTCGGGAGCATAGCGACTCACTTGAGAGAATACATCTTCAATATTTAATCATCTAATTTATTTATTTCATTAGCTTAGAACTAACCAATTACTCCTTATGAAGTGGGGATGGTCATGGTTTTGTTTTGCACAATATAAAATTAGCTTTAGTTCATGAAAAACTTATCATCTGATAAGTTAGGAATCCCATTTAACTTAAAGTGTACTGAGCGAAAGAAAAAGCAGAAATTAAACCTAACAGGAGATAGCAATGCTTGCAGTAGCAACAACGATAGTAAAAGCATTAACGGTGGGTGAAGTCGCACATTTGCTGTTTGAGTTAATACATAGAACTCATTTGGGTCATAAGACTGCCCACGGTATTCATAAAGCAGGAAATTTTGTTGTATACCATATAAAACAGCAGCATCAACAACGACAGGATAAAAAAAATCCAGGTCAAAAAGAAGAGCGAGAAACAGAAACACCCTATAATTTCAAGGCTACCGTCAATACTGAGCAATCTATTGAGAAGCTTAAGGATAAAGCGGAGAGTTATCTGACTAAACTAAATGAGGGCGTTAAGAATTTACAGAAGGCACAAGAACATTATGCAGAGGCCAATAAAACCTTAGAAGAACTCACTGTTGCTTTGAGTTCTAATAATAATGCCCAGTTCTCAATCCATTTAATAAATTTTAACAAGAATTTAATAGGCTTTAAAAATGAACTAAAAGTTTCTTCGCGTTCAATTGCACCACCGCCACGTCAAATATTGTATATTGCTGATCCAGCAAATGGAAAAAATGAACACGGATCAATTCAAAGGTATAATGAGTGTTTAGAAAGCATTAATAAGTGCTTCGAAGAAATGGAAAAAACAAGGCAAAAAATTTTTGAACAGTTTGAGAAAGGTGTTAGTGCTATCCGTAAATTGCGATCTAGATCAAGCCCAGGTGTTGAGCAATTACAGCAAGATATTCAACGGAGTATGCGCTCCCCAGTGCAACTATCAGAAAAAATGCATGCGCTACTGCCAAACAATACAAAGCTTGCCGCCGCTTGTACTGATATTATTCAGGTATTTGCAGAATTTCAACAAGGCTACAAAATAAAGCAGAGTGAGTCATTTGAAAACGATCCAATTTGGACTCCATTGCTGACTGGTGATAAACAGATAAAAGCCGGGCAGCGTATTTTTCTACATGCTATGAACGAATCCGAGCTTAAAACGGATCGAAAATTAAAGATCGCCCAAATTTTCTTACGTAAATTTATTTCCAACGATGAGACAGGAAAGCATTGTGAAAGCAATGCGAAGTCGAAGAGCCCGCGATAGGCGTGCGTTGACGGGCGAAGCAGGAAACGCATCACGCCGTAAAGTCATTTGTGGGAGGCACGGGCATGAACTCCGAAGGAGTGAGTGCGTGCCGGACGCAGGACGTATCGCGGCCTAATTTCAGTCGCGTCATGCGAACGAATTTCGGGGGCACGATGGCCGAAATTCTTCGGGAGCATAGCGACTCACTTGAGAAGAAAAAGAAATAAAGGATCTTTTTCAGCAATTGGAAGATTGTCATAGAGCAGCTTTATTGAGCGTATACCCAGAACTCCGTAAACAATTACCGCCTTTGAAACAATGGGGATACTTCTTTAATAATCTCTTTAAGAAAAGTCAGAACATTGGGGAAAATGAACTAAAGACTACACAAGAAATGATGGGTGATTTATCGGTTGTTTTATCGATAGAGGATAAGGAGCGTGGCGACGCTTTAGATCGTTTGGAGATAAAGTATAAGGAAAAGTATAAGGAAGCTGAATGTTCCAATAACAGTGCTTTATCTACTACATTAAAAAAGATACTAGAGATCTCTATTCCAGCCACGAGAAAGCGGCTAGATGGCCTGAAGAAAATTACTTCAGATTCGAAACCGTCTGAGCAACAAACGGATAAAAAGAAAGAAAACGAATTCAAAAAGGAAGATGCCGTACAAGCTCGAGAAAAAGACGCACGCAAAGAGAAAGAAGCCGCACAAGCGGAAATAGAAAACGAACGCAAAGAGAAAGAAGCTGCGCAAGCGGAGAACGAGCGTTTAAAAGCTTTATTGGCTCAACGAGAAAGGCAGGCGCAAGCACAATCCGTCGTGGCAGGAAAGAGTATTCAAGAAAGAGAACCAAAAACAAATTCAATTCATGAAAATCCTAAGCCGCTTAAAGCAAAAGTACGGATAAATGGACAGTCTCTCGCAGGTTCACAGGGAATTCTACTTAAACCCAAACGAAAACCACAAGCGCAACGAAAACCAGTTGTAGCAAGATCATGGGGGACTTTATATTCTGTTCCAACTACACCTCAAGTATCGAATACTGCTGCTGAAAATGCTAACTTACCAGGGTGTAGTTATGGATCCTAATACGGATATTCCAGTTTCAGATTCAGCAGACAAGTTATTACAGCGCAATCAACTTCTCAGCGACTGGCTAACCGATTGTTTGTTGCCATCTAAGCTCAAGCTTCAGGTATGGACACCTAATTGGGCTGAATCCTTGCGAATAGGACACAGAAAGGCAGATTCAAAGTATATTAAAGAGGGATATAAACTACTCACTAAACAACTCGACAACAATAATCTGCAACTGCAATACTCAACTGACGATCATGAAAAAAATGATAGGGTGTCTGCTTTATTGCTATTGTTACTCGCGGTGCATGTCTATCGAGAAACTGCTACAGAATGCCATCGCGATCAATCATTTGAACTCCAAACAGAGCAATGGGAAGAGCATGCCACCTGTGTGATGAGGACTGTACCTACCATGGCATACTTAAACCAGTTGCACCAATTAGTCGATGAGGCCAGTAAGAAAAAACCCATCAACAGCGCAGTAGACCATGCTTTACTTGGGATGCATCAGCATGCATTGAAGTTCTGTTTTAAACAACTTTTAGATGAGATGAGTAATACGACTAAAGAAGGCGGTCTGCCTCCTGACAAAAAATTTAGTGCCTATGAGTTTTATATTCAAACGATTTGTATGGCGCATGTTTATATCACTCAATTATCTACGTTACCGTCAACAGAAACAGAACACTTACCAAATCTGTTATTGAAACAATTAACGGAGCTCATAAAAAAAACCAGTACACTGGATTTATCGCCTTCTTGGATGGAATGCTTGAAGCGATGGATACAAGAATGTTTTAGCAAATTACAATCGTTGTATAAGGAGACATCAAGCACTGAAAAAACCTCCTCGGCGCTGCGGGTCATCAGTGAGCGATTGCGAAAATCAACTAAGAAAATGGTTCGGAAAAAAAAATTACCGTTCCCTGAGTCGATACGAGAACATTGCTGGATGTATTTTTCATTGCATGAAAAACTCATCACCGAATGGTGGGATAAAGAGCAGCATACGTTGGAATATCAATCGAGCGCACTGGCTTTATTTGAAAGTTTTATGAGTACATTTGACTGGCCAAGTACGTTTGAAAAAGGGATCGTAAACGAGAATCCTCTGAAAACTTTTCGATCGGCCAAGCGTACTTTTGACTGGCTCACTCGGTTTAAAGAAGAAATTTTATACGGTAACTCTTTAAACTCCTACTGTTCTGCTAAGCAAGCAGCGCCCCTTGAACAGTGGGAACACTTAGTGGATCCCGCCTTGAATAAACTAAGTGATGATTTCTTTATAAAGGATTGGTTTGGGTATCATGACTACCCTAATAAGGGATCTTTTCTACATTGGCTAGTTTCTCGACACGAACTTCGTCCGATGAGACAGGAAAGCATTGTGAAAGCAATGCGAAGTCGAAGAGCCCGCGATAGGCGTGCGTTGACGGGCGAAGCAGGAAACGCATCACGCCGTAAAGTCATTTGTGGGAGGCACGGGCATGAACTCCGAAGGAGTGAGTGCGTGCCGGACGCAGGACGTATCGCGGCCTAATTTCAGTCGCGTCATGCGAACGAATTTCGGGGGCACGATGGCCGAAATTCTTCGGGAGCATAGCGACTCACTTGTCATGGCCAAGATCAAGGCCTATGCAAGCGTCGAAGAGAGAGACTTTCAGGAAGATGAAATTGCTTATTTTGATAAAAGAGAGTTGTATCGTTTTGTGCAAAAGGCTTATAAAGATCTCTGTGCTGATTTAAATCAGATCACGCAAATGATCTTAAGCCTTTGGTTTCAAAAAATTGGACTCTGTGTCCCTCACAATGATGTGGCCAATATTTTATTACAACCAGGACGCTGGCTATATCATAAAAATCCATCCCCAGTAGGACAGGAAGAAAATGCTATTTCTAGATTTCGTGTTTGTTTGTTTGAGGCTATTGAGCACTTAGGCGCTGGCGTATATTTCTTTCCTTCGTTCCAACAGCGTTGGTCTGTTTTTCAAGAGGCGTTAGCGGCACATTCCGGTAGTGCTGCGGACTTTATACACAAGCACCATGATAATAAAATTGCTCCGATCTTTATAAAATTATTCTCTATAGTTCACCCAGACCGAGCTTTCCCATTCAAATCTGATTGGACTAGTGAATCCGTGAATGATTTGGCAAAGAGCTATATACCACGTATTCAGTCAATCAAGCATGATTTGCAAAAATTCAAAGAGCAAGATTCCATTGAATTACAAAGTTCCGATGCTGAAATAGAAGCAGAATTATTATTAAAGTGGCTGAAGGATGCTGTACTTAATTACATGCAGTATCATCTCAGGAGTGAGGGATGGGTTGTCAGTGCTCTCACGCTTTCTCCCAATGAGTTGCAACAACAGTATAGCCAGGAAATCTGTGAATATGTCAGTGAAGTCAAGCAGATAGACGCCAATATAGCCAAAGCACGACGAGGAGAAAAAGAGGAACGTAAGGAAAAAGAAGCTGTACAAGCGGAAATAGAAAACGAACGCAAAGAAAAAGAAGCTATACAAGCGGAGAACGAACGTTTAAAAGCTTTATTAGCGAAACTACAACCTGCTGTAGCAGAAGAACCACTGGTACAACCACAACCTACTATAGCCGGATCTCGGGGAGCTTTATTTCACGTCCCAACTACATCCAAAGCATCGACTGCTGCAACTGAGAACCCTATCTTACTCGAGCATAGCTATGCTCCCTAACTTGGAGTGGGTATGATTTTTAAGAAACTTCGAGATTTTTTTAGCATAAGTAATCTTTATTATAAAGCAATAAGCTTATTTAGATTAGTAAAAACTAATCTAAATAAGCTTATTAGTAATGTTTATGAAGAAATAGTCTGTTTTATATTAAGAAGAACAAATCTTAATAAAGTTGGTGAATATGGATACACTCAATTGTATAGTGCAATTAAAGAGGAAAAGAATTATAAAAAAGCGATTCGGCTTATAAAAGGCGGAGCTGATATTAATGTCGTTGATTATCGTGGCTTTACGCCGCTCCATAGAGCAGCTCAGTATGGGCAATGCGAAGTAGCTTACTGGCTTATAAAAAAGAAAGCTGATATTAATGTGGGTAACGAAAGCGGATTTACGCCGCTACATATGGCAATAGTTTTTAAACAGTATGAGGTAATGTGTTTTCTTATAGAAAATGGAGCGGGTGTTAACGTCACTGATAAAGAAGGCCATACGTCGCTGCATTTTGCATTTCGTCGTCCTAAAATGTTGTACTGGCTTATAAAAAAGGGGGCTGATGTTAATCACGCTGACAAATATGGCTATACACCACTGAATCTTGCAGTATCTTCTAGTCAATATGAGTCAATCTGCTTACTTATAGAAAATGGAGCAGATGTTAATACCATCGATGAGACAGGAAAGCATTGTGAAAGCAATGCGAAGTCGAAGAGCCCGCGATAGGCGTGCGTTGACGGGCGAAGCAGGAAACGCATCACGCCGTAAAGTCATTTGTGGGAGGCACGGGCATGAACTCCGAAGGAGTGAGTGCGTGCCGGACGCAGGACGTATCGCGGCCTAATTTCAGTCGCGTCATGCGAACGAATTTCGGGGGCACGATGGCCGAAATTCTTCGGGAGCATAGCGACTCACTTGTGATACAGATGGATACACAATTTTGGATTTAGCTGCTCATGAATATATAAAAAACCCGCAAGAAGAACTAACTAAGTCTATCGTTCTAATGTTTATGGTTGTTCATTTGTTAGAGAATATCGATGCAAAGAAACCTGACTTCATTAATAGAAAAAAAGCACTATCAATATTTTGGGACGATTGTAAAGCAGAAATTGAAATATTAAGAAAAGAAACGGTTAATGTTAAATTATTGGGTACTTTATCGTTATTGGATCTTTGTAAAGAAAAAAATGAAAATAAATTAGCGTTGATATCTCAAAATGAACAAGTAAAAAATATATTAAAAACTTTAAATTTTAAAGAGAAATATCCTTACTTGGATGAAAAAATTCAAGCGATGAGACAGGAAAGCATTGTGAAAGCAATGCGAAGTCGAAGAGCCCGCGATAGGCGTGCGTTGACGGGCGAAGCAGGAAACGCATCACGCCGTAAAGTCATTTGTGGGAGGCACGGGCATGAACTCCGAAGGAGTGAGTGCGTGCCGGACGCAGGACGTATCGCGGCCTAATTTCAGTCGCGTCATGCGAACGAATTTCGGGGGCACGATGGCCGAAATTCTTCGGGAGCATAGCGACTCACTTGCTCAATTCCAAAAAGGTTTAGCTAGAAATCAAGCTTTAGGTACCGCATGCAATTCAATTTTTACTTTTAATGCCAATAGAAAATTAAATGAAGATTGTTGGAAAGAAATACTGCAAAAATTATCTCAAGAAGACTTAAAAAATGTGACGAGAGTCGCTTCTTTATTTTTTAAGAAATCGCCATCTAATGATGAGACAAGGAGAGCATTGCGAAAGCGATGCGAAGTCGAAGAGCCCGCGATAGGCGTGCGTTGACGGGCGCAGCAGGAAATGTATCACGCCGTAAAGTCATTTTTCGATAGCAGCGCGATATGACTAAAATCATCAATAAAATTGCTGATTTGACGCATCATGTTGTTTTTTAAATCGAATAAAATGTTTTCATCGAAAATATGCTTGTCGAATTTTTTCAATCGATGAGACAGGAAAGCATTGTGAAAGCAATGCGAAGTCGAAGAGCCCGCGATAGGCGTGCGTTGACGGGCGAAGCAGGAAACGCATCACGCCGTAAAGTCATTTGTGGGAGGCACGGGCATGAACTCCGAAGGAGTGAGTGCGTGCCGGACGCAGGACGTATCGCGGCCTAATTTCAGTCGCGTCATGCGAACGAATTTCGGGGGCACGATGGCCGAAATTCTTCGGGAGCATAGCGACTCACTTGCTTCTTTACAAATGCGTTCCATCGACTTAAAGGGGTAGCCTGTTAAACCAAAGACCGGAAGATGGGGTTTATTCATTTCTTTTTCCCAGTCACGATAATTTTGTACAAGATCGATTCCATCTGTTTCGGGCAAAACGAGATCTAATAACGCCCATTCGTACGTATAGCTTTTCAAATAACTGAGTTCTTTAATGCCATCTTCAACGGCCGTAACACGATAACCCTGCGATTCAAGTAGGTTTTTTATAGCGCGTATAACCAGTAGATTATCTTCGGCTAACAGGATTGAGTGCTTTGGAAAAGTTTCCTTTCTTTCGATGAGACAGGAAAGCATTGTGAAAGCAATGCGAAGTCGAAGAGCCCGCGATAGGCGTGCGTTGACGGGCGAAGCAGGAAACGCATCACGCCGTAAAGTCATTTGTGCGAGGCACGGGCATGAACTCCGAAGGAGTGAGTGCGTGCCGGACGCAGGACGTATCGCGGCCTAATTTCAGTCGCGTCATGCGAACGAATTTCGGGGACACGATGGCCGAAATTCTTCGGGAGCATAGCGACTCACTTGTTATGTGTTTTTCTTGTTTGAAAGAAAATGGGGGGTGAAATAATCGAGCGATTTTTCTCATGGCATTATTATTTTATATATAAATATTTTATTTTATATCAGATATCATATATCTATTATATAGCTAAAATGCCTGAATGGAGCTCAAATAGAAAGTACAAGGTATAGCAAAGTTATAAGGCTCTGGGTTCTGATGTGGCTCCTTTTCTTTCCTGTGTCATCTTTTGCCGGTTATTGGCGGAATAATGTATGAATATTAAGATTATTAACGTATTTTCTTATAATCACCAGGGCGGAAACCCCTGTGCAATAGTTGATAATGCTATTGCGCTTAGCGAAGAAGTCATGCAGAAGAAGGCAACTGAGTTAAATTTGCCTGAAACGGTCTTCATCATCCCTGATAAAAATCAGTACTTGCTACGGTTTTTTGCGACAAAAGGCGAACTTCCTCTGTGCTGCCACGGTACGCTTGGTGCGGTCTTTTATCTATTTAAATCCAATGTTAACCAACGCCCAACTATAAAGACCTATAAAGATAATATCAAAATTGATGTTAAA
Organism: Rickettsiella endosymbiont of Dermanyssus gallinae; assembly: GCF_019285595.1. NCBI lineage: Bacteria > Pseudomonadati > Pseudomonadota > Gammaproteobacteria > Legionellales > Coxiellaceae > Rickettsiella > Rickettsiella endosymbiont of Dermanyssus gallinae. The sequence continues at coordinate 1,318,725 of NZ_CP079094.1, read as the reverse complement.
TATGAGAATGATTTAGTCTCCATGTCTATTGCAAATAAGGGAAAGGTATTAAATACCCCTATAGACCTTTCTGCCATCTGTACGATATTAAATATCGAAAAAGATTCACTAGCGAAAAATTTACCCTGTACTGTCGCCTCTATAGGAAGCCCTAAGTTATTCGTCCCACTTATTAATAGAGCAGCTTTATTTGATATGAAGCCCGACTTAGACTTAGTGTCTCAATGGTGCAAAGATAACGCTGTTAATGGCCTTTATGCCTATTCTGATGATACAGAGAATGCCAATGCTGATTATGTAGGGCGTAATTTTAATCCTCTATTCAGCCACCAAGAAGATATTGCGACGGGCACGGCAGCGGCGGCACTATGCCAAATGCTATGCCGAAGCAGCCGTCAATCAGAAGGTACTTTTACCATAGAGCAGGGTGCTAATTTAGGAAGCCCTAGCCAAATCTATATTTCTATCTCAAAGGACAATATAGAGATAAAGGGGGAGGCCTATTTCCCAAGTTCTGAAGTATATGCTTAAATTATAGGTTTTTAGAGAATGGATTCTCCAAAAATTTCCTTGTTTTTTATGGATATTAATTTTCTAGATCTAACAGGTCTTGATCTGAAATGCCTGTAGTTCTTTTAATAAAACAATGCAACACTACATTCATAAATTCGGGGTCATTTCTCATTTCAAGCATTCTTTTAGCAATATCTAGAACAGCTTTGCGTTGACCTTCTTCATAACTACGCTGATAGTTTTTTTTATATTGTTCTGCAAAAGTCATAATAGTGTGCCTCGATTTTTTTTAGATAGAGAGTAGACATATTAATCCTTGAGGTTTAGCAGGGCTTAAGTGGACAAACCTATTATTTCCTTGATGAGTTCAGCATTGCACCTTTTCTTGCTCTAACTCTTCTTTAGAAAGCTTCAAAATTTCTTCAATAGTGTTTTGATCAAACCCTTTGGACTGCATAATTCGCATAACAGAATTTATACCTTTCTCAAAGCCCTCTTCGCGGCTTAATTGTTCAAAACTTGTCACATAAGCCATATCTTTTTCTCTTCTGGTTTATGAGGAAGAAATTAGGCTTTTTCTAGCTCAATTAAATCTAAGTCAGGTAGTTTAGTTACTTTCTTTATAACATCTAAAGATATCCCTTCAGCTAAAAGGCTTTTAGCTAGGTCATAACGCTCTATTTCTCGGCCTTGCCGTAGGCCCTTTTGTTCAAGTTGTTGTGCTAGGGTCATAATATCCTCTCTATAGTTGGGTAGAGTCTCAGCTAAAGTTGAGTAAAATTGCTCAAAATTCTTAGATTCACCCTCTTGAGTTATATAATACAGCAAACTTTTAAACTGTTCATGTGTTAGGAGCTTCTTGGCTATCTGTAAAGCGATATCCTTTATAAATTCTAGCGCATCCCTCTGATGGATGTTTTTTTGAACTAGCTCCAAAATAGCTATGCCCTTGTGCTTACGTAACTCATCATCTGGGATGATAGTGACATCAATAAGCGGGTAGGGTTTTAAGAAGGTTTCCTCGGCTAGCTCCCTGCTGTCAAAGCAGTCTAGGATATTTGTGGTAAATGGATATGGGCTCTTTTTTCCTCGATAGAAGAGCAGGGGAATAACAATAGGTAGGGTTTTATTACCCTGGTCTAAATGTTGCTTCATAATCGCTATTTGATAGCGTAATAGTTTAAAGGGAGTTAGTTTACTAGGTGTTGTTTCATGCTCGATAAGCGTATAAATATAGCCCTCTGTATCTGCTATTTTGACTGAATAGAGAATATCTGAGAAATGGTGTTTTAAATCCTTTTCAACAAATGAACCTGGTTTAAAGTTTAAAGTAGAGAAATCACATTGTTTTTTTATATTAGGTTGTAGATAAGTCTCTAAGAAGTCTTTTGCTTTATTAATGTCAGCCAAGAAATTACGAAATAGTCGATCGTGGGGATCATGAATTTGGATGGTCACTTCTTATTTTCCTTGTTCTTATTTGAGTAAGTAAAGTGTATCTAAGAATGTCAAAAAAGGTAATATTTTATCTAAATAGATTTATCCAATTAATAAATCTATAAATATTTAACATTAAAAATTGATATCAAGGTTTCTTTTTCTTTTCTACATACTCTTCTATTAGTCTAATTATAGCATCACGCATACTGACTCCCTCTAAAGCAGCTTTAGCTTTAAGTTTTTGGCGTAATTTTGCCGATAGGACGATTGAAAGCCTTGCTTCTTCAGTAGTCGATTTGCTATCTCTTGCCATTAAAATATCCTAAAAATACTTAGAGTATAAAAAGATTCAAATATGTATAATGAATTTATTGACACAATGAATATATGGTTATAATATCACATTATATGTTTTATTTTGAAGAGGAGGTAGAAAGAGAGATTTGAATATGTTTATATATTAAGCGTCCCCCAAGGTGATCAGACCTTGAGGACAAACACAACCAACAACCTTAATGTTAGTAAGGAGCCAGTTATGACCGCGAACGTCATTTTAAATCAATTCGACCCTATAAGACAGACCGCTAGCGATTATCTATCGCAGTGCTACCAAATATTAGCTCGTCTAATGGCCTTAATCGAGGAATTAGAGCCGTTTCAATATGATAATCAATCTAAAAACCTAACGGACTTAATCGGAGCATTAAATATGTTTTTATGCTGTTTCCAGGTAGTCCTTGAATCAGCGCATAATGCTTTGGATGAAGACATTAACCCCTACCATATTCTCGGAGTATTAAATACTTATCAAACTATAGGTACTGCTGTACTTACAGAAGGCGCCAATGAGCTTATCGAAGAAAAGGATATTTTACTGAAAGCTGTAGATGATATAGCCATATACGATGGATTTGATACTTATTCCTCAGCGTTAGCAAAGGAGGATAACTAATGTCCAGTCATGAAATGGTTGTTAACTTATTGAACACAATAGTAGAAAAAGACAAAGCGTTTAATTCAAAAATACAAAAACATTGGGGTGAAACCGAAAAGTTCGATAAAAATCAAATACCTATCGGACACGCTATAAAAGTATATTACCTTATTATCAATCATAGTGCCGTGAGGAATCTTTTATATCAAGCTATACGAAAAGAGATGGCTAAACTAAAAATAAAGGAAGAGAAATGAATAACTTACGTAAAAGAAAATTAAATCAATTCTATCAAGATTATTTCAGTCCACTGTTAGGAGAGAGAAATTAAATATAAGACTCCTCAACTTATCATTGAGGAGTCTATTTAAATCCCTATTAATTTCCTAACCCGCCAATCCCCCGTGAGGGGGCCCCTTAAGTAAACCTAAGGGGGACAGCTACACAGGTGCGTCAACACCTTATCGCCGTCTGGCCATTATCGGAGTGACCCGAAAATGACTAAACACAGCTTATCTCGATCGTCTGATCGAAGCAAATTACTGAACATAAAATTAAATATTTACCTAAAAAGCAGTTTTCTGCCTATAGAATTCTGCTCAAGTTTTCTTGCCTTACATCAAAAATTTTATTTATTCAAAATAACCATACCAAAAATAAAAAGAGTGTATGGGATGTCTACAGGTATTTTATTTTTAAAAAATATTAATTACATCGTACCTCAGTATCAACTGTGCAGGAGTTGGTATGGGTATGATTAATAAAAGAATCATAGATGGAAAATGGCACAAGCGATGAGACAGGAAAGCATTGTGAAAGCAATGCGAAGTCGAAGAGCCCGCGATAGGCGTGCGTTGACGGGCGAAGCAGGAAACGCATCACGCCGTAAAGTCATTTGTGGGAGGCACGGGCATGAACTCCGAAGGAGTGAGTGCGTGCCGGACGCAGGACGTATCGCGGCCTAATTTCAGTCGCGTCATGCGAACGAATTTCGGGGGCACGATGGCCGAAATTCTTCGGGAGCATAGCGACTCACTTGACTTATAGTCGGCAAGAAGATTATTATAGTTCTGTAGCAGAAGTATCCTTGTTAGCTAAAGGCATTAATAATCCCTCCCCTGAACAATTGCGGATAGAAACCTTATTTCAAACGAATAAAGCTCCTAGAAATACAACATATATAGTTACTCTTTCAGAGAGAGAGATAAGTTGTCTACTTTTAGCCGCATGGGGGGTAGATATTAAAGAAACCGCAAGCCTCCTTAACGTTACAGAAGATAAAGTAAATAAATGTCGCGCCGAAATCGCCGATAAATTTAATGCAAAAAATATTTATAATGCGATATTTATAGCACAACAAGCAGGATTTTTAACGATCGATAATGTCGATTTTATTCTGAAGCTCAAACATAAAAAAACTAATTTATCCCAAATAAATAAAGAATTTTTAAGGGGTGAATATGCCCCAATCTAAAAGTATTTATCCCATAAAACAATAACAAAGGAGAAAAAGGTATGCTACCCACCATTAAATTTAGAGGCCATTTACATCGATCCAGCGGCCAATCCGCCTCTGCTGTCACCGTTATTAGTATTGATCAACACTACCAACAAGGCGATAAATTTAAAGCTTTCTGTCAGGCTATTAATGAAGAATACGAAAAAAGGAACCTGATTAAATTAACGATTGTCGAAACGGGTTATTTGAAAAGGCATTATTTAAGGCTTGATAAAAACTATTCTTCAACTGAAGAAGCAGATTTAGCGGCTATTCAACTCGGGGAAACCTGGATAAAAGAGCAATTATCTTCTTTATATTCATTGAATGTACCCGTTGAAATTCTTTCTTGGAAAGAAATTATTGAGTCACAAATAGGTGAAGAAGATAAGTTATTTTCTGACTATTTGTCAAAAATAGAAAATGACTATACTTCAGATAGTATCTTTAAAAATCATGTTAATACCATTTCCAATAAATATGCCGAAAAACTTTCAGTTAAATATCGCTCTAATGGATTAGAGAATTTAGATGAAGCTTGTTTGAAAGCAGCTCGTGATTATTTATTAGAAGAATCAAGCATTATTTTCAAGTTAGTTCATCGTGGGTTTAATTGTCAACTTTATCCTGGAAATAGAAATGCTGCTTTACGTTATATCTCTAAAAAATACTTTAGCGAGACTAACCCAATCCCCTGGGTAAGGTATGAGATCAAATATCCATCTGATGTTAAAGAAAAAAAATTAAATCACGCTGCCAGCTTTTTTTTTGAAAATACTGATATTTCCAAACAGGAAATAAAAAATAAAATCACAGAATTGCTTTCTTCATTAGTTAACGAAGAGAAAATTTATTTTCTTACAGAGCAATTAAACCAATTAGAACAAAATGTAAGGATAACCCATGAAAGAGATATTAAATGAAAATTTATTAGAATTATATGAGCCTATAATTAGGAATTACGTTTATGAGGAATTACCCATAAATATTTTTGTTTCAAACAAAGATGGATATATTGTATGGGGAAACAGTAGAGTGATAGATACATTAAAGGAAACAAAAGAAACGTTTATAGGAAAACATCTTTCGGCATGGGGGGAGGAAAATTGGGATCACTGTAAAAAAGTGATTGAAACAGGTCGGGAACATACAGAAGAAGAAATAGGGATGGATAACCATATCTATTTAACTACAAGGAAACCATTTTCGTTTAAAAACGGATGCATTGCGGGAGTTATAGGACTTTCTTCTGATATTACAGAGACAAAACAAGCTGAAATATTAACAAACGAGATTTTAATTAATATGCGGCATGACCTTCGTACGCCATTAGAAGGTATTATGGGCTGCGCACAATTGCTTCAGTTAGGGAATAACCCCAAAAAACAGCAAGAACATGTACGCAGTATTATTGCTTCTAGTAAAGCATTATTGGAGTTCCATAATAAAGTGCTTGAAGCTATTCAAGTGACTACAGGTGGAATTCCTCTCATCAAAAAAAAATTTGATTTAAAAAGACAAATGGAATTGGTTATCGATCTAAATACAGCACTAGCGAATACAAAAAAGCTCGCATTAACTTTAAATTATGACGAAGCGACTCCCTTATACCTAATAGGTGACCCTGTTCGCATACAACGCATTGTATTAGAGTTAATAACGAATGCCTTAACCTTTACTGATCACGGAAAGGTGACATTAACCGTTCAACTTTTTAGAGATACTGATCCAGAAAGTATTATAAAAATTGCCGTGAGTGATACGGGTATTGGCATGCCGCTGGGTGAGCAACAAGCTATATTTACTCGCTTTAAACGCTTAACGCCTTCTTACCAAAATATTTATAAAGGAGCAGGTTTGGGTTTGAGTATTATAAAACAATTTATTGATGACTTAGGAGGTGAAATCCAGCTTGACAGTCAACCCGGTCAAGGTTCGACCTTTACGTGTTTTATTCCTTTTAAAAATCCATTAACTATGGACTCAGCCGGTGTTGTCGAATTGGTTCCAATTCAAAGGCAACAGCGAGGTTTAATCGTTGACGGCAGTTTTTAGTTGAAGTGATGAGCAATCAAGATGGACTGCTCATCACTGAGAAAATTAATGAATTTATTTAGTTTCTTAGGCAGCTTTGTTCCTCGACTTTTGCATTTTACTAAAAATCAATTTCGGCAAGCGCTTGTTTCAAAGCTTTAGCCAGGGACTTATGATGCGGTGGAAAATGCATTGTAAAATGATCGCCCGATACAAGATGTACCGTTGGAACGGATTTACAATGGTAATCCCAATTATTATAAACAGATTCCAGAGGCTTTATCACTTCCATTGTTTGCTTTGCTTTAAATAGTGTTAATTCAATATCTGACATATTAGGTAAAGTATGCTTCACTAGCAGTTGTTGTCTATGCCAATGTAAATCTAAAAGCAATTCTGGTAAATTTTCACGAGAAAACTGCTTGTCGAGGCTTTTAAGCTGATTTATTAAGTTTTGACTAAACCATTCGCGGTTGTCATTAGCCTCTTTAGGATATTTAGCCCAGCCATCAATAAGGCCAACAAAAGCAATTTTTTCGCCTTTGTCAGCTAATTGTCTTGCCATTTCTATAACTGCATTAGCACCAAAAGAAGAACCAGCGATAAGGTAGGGGCCTTTAGGTTGATATTGTTTAATTACCTGAATATAGAAGCTTGCCATCTCATTCAAGCTTTCAAATAATGGCGCTTTGGCTTGGATGCCTGGGTCTTGAATGGCGTATATTGGCCTATCATTATCTAAATCTTTAACAAATGGCATGTAATAAAACACATTACCACCTACGGGATGGACTAAAAATAGTGGCGTTTTATTGCCTCCCGTTTTTAATGTAACAATTGGATTGGGAATAGGTTTTACAAAATCTATCGTTTTTTCTTGATTTGAGTTATCTTTTTTCATATTTTTTATTGATTGGATTCTATCGAATAATGTGTTGAATACGGGGTTTTCTATCATTTCTTTAATTTCTAAAGTAACGGAAAATACCTCATTAATTTTACTAATTAATCTAAGTGTTGAAAGTGAACTTCCTCCTAATTCAAAAAAATTGTCTAATAGAGATACATTTTTGATACAAAGTATATCTATCCATAGCTTAGCTAATTTGAGCTGTTCCGATGACATAGGAGTATCGTCAATCGGTAAAGGCACTTCATCTATTTCAAGTGTTTGTAATTGGCGATAATCTATTTTTTCGTTTTGAGTAGTGGGTAATTTTTCTAAGAAAACAAATTTATCGGGTATACAGTAGTAGGGTAATTTTTTTGCAAGAAACGCTCTAAGCTGTTTTATAGTAAGGATATCGGTGTTATTGTTTTTAACTAAAAATGCGACTAATAATTGCGTTGAATCACTATTTTTGAGTAAAACAACACTGTCTTTTATCGCTTTATGCTTTAATAAAGCATATTCAATTTCCCCTGCTTCTACTCTAAAGCCCCGGATTTTAATTTGATGATCACTTCTATTAACAAAATCTAGGTTGCCATTAGGTAACCATCTGGCTAAATCGCCTGTGCAATACAATCTAGCGTAGTTATCATCTTTTCCGCGAAATGGATTCTCGATGAATTTTTCTTGTGTTAAATCAAAGCGGTTTAAGTAACCTCTTGCTAGACCTACGCCTGAAATATACAAGTTTCCTACTACACCTATTGGCACAGGTTGTAATTTTTGATCCAAGACATAAATTTTTGTATTCGATAGTGGAGCCCCAATAGGCGGCTTAATAAATTTGTCCTCTTTAGATAGTTTATAGAGGGTTGACCAAATAGTGGTTTCTGTAGGGCCGTAAACATTCCAAGCGGATTCAGCAAATGCAATAAGCTGTGATGCAACGTGGGCTGGTAGTGCCTCACCTCCGCATAATGCTTTTATTTTGCATTTTGATTCTACTAAACCATATTCAAAGAGTAGAGCCCATTTAGAGGCAGTAGCTTGAACGACCGTGATAGGGTACCTGTTTAATGCTTCTTTAATCCATCGCGGATCTTTACTACCAGATTGATCAGCAAGTACACAACAACCACCCGTAATCAGTGGAAGGAATACTTCTAAAATTGAAATATCAAACGAAAAAGAGGTCATTGCCAAAAAGCTGTCATTTTTGGTAAAAGTAATTTTTTTCTGCATATCTCCTAAAAGATTAATAAGCGATGGATGTTCTATCATGACGCCTTTAGGCATGCCTGTGGAACCCGATGTGTAAATAACGTAGGCTAATTTCTCTTTTTTAATAGGATTAGAAGGTTTTTTTACTGAGATTGAAGCGATAGATTTTAAATCATCCAGGTAGACTAGCTTAATATCGCCAGATAGCCCTAAATTTTGCGTAAGGCTTTTTTGAGTCAGTAAGCAATCACATTGCGCATCGTTTAGAATATATTTAATCCTTTCTTTTGGATACTGCGGATCAATAGGGATATAAGCTTTTCCAGCTTTCCATAGTGCTAGCATAGCGATGATAGCCTCTAGGCTACGGTCAATATATAAGCCAACTAAGTGGCTTGTATGGCTTTGATTTAGATAGTTTGCCAGTTGATTAGCTCGAATATTAAGTTCAGAGTAAGTAATCGAATCATCATTAAAAATAAGCGCAGTTTTTTGTGGGAATTTTTTAGCATTAATTTCTATGAGTTCATGAGCAGGTTTATCTTTTAGGAAAAGACTTTTTGTTTGATTCCAATCTATTAACAAGCATTGTTTTTGTTCGGTGGTGAGAAATGAAAAAGTATTATGTGTCGCGTCTATATCTGCTGCTATCGTGGTTAATAGCCGAGAATAGCAATTAGATAAACTGCTTATTTGGTCTGAATTGTAGTTTTTTGTTTCATAATTAAACAGAATTTCTAGTTTTTTAGTAACAGGACTCAAGACACAATTAATGGCAAGAGGAAAATTTGTACGTTCATAATGCATTTGGTCAATGATTTTAAACTGTTCATTTTCTGATAATTGCTTATAGACATGAAAGTGAGTGAAATAAAAAATGACATTAAATAAAGGGTCTTCCTTAACATCTTGCATAATTTTCATCAATGGATAACGTCTATGCGGATAGATAGTTTTCTTTTTTTCAGAAACAGAAAGGATTAACTTTTTCCATGAGAAATCTTCTATTTTGATTCTAAAGGGTAGGGTATTTAAAAATAGCCCTAACGTGGTATCTATATTTTCAATGGCAGGCCTGCCATTGAATACGACGCCCGATAACACATCTTCTCGGCCAGAGTAAATGGATAGAAGTTTCAAATGCGCGGCAAGAATAATTTCATCAAGAGAAACATTGATAGATTTTGCTAACACCATTAATTTTGATGTAACTGAGCTATCGATTTGAACACGATAGGTTTGAAAATCTTTATCATCTGATGAAGTAATGTAGGGAATACGAGGTATGTCGGTTAGTTCAAACCCAGAAAGTTCATTTTTCCAGAATGTTTGATCTGTCTGAGAAATTATTGCTGATTTTTCTAGCTGTACAAACCACTTGAAATTCCAATCTGTTTCATTAGTGTTTATTTGATTGGCTATTGTTTTCGATTTCTTGAGGTGAAGAAGCGAATATTGTTCCAGTAGTTTGGTTATAAACGTAGCGAGGCTCCAACCATCTAATATTGAATGATGAAAAGCGATACCTAATACAAATTGGGTTTTACTTATCACATGAGCAGTGATTCTAAATAAAGGAGCCTGTTCATATTGGAAAGGAGTTGATTTTTCAAGTTGTATCCAGGCTTCTAGTTGATCGGCCTGTTCAGTGCTGGATAGATCGCTTATATCTTTGTCATAGAAAGGTATTCCTACTGTTTTATGGACGATTTGTATGGGCTCGTCAAATTCATCCAGTAAATACGAGGTTCTGAGGACTGGATGAATGGCTATAAGTTTTTGAATGGCATGAATTAGATTATTTTTAGAATAAATTCCTGAGATAGTATAGGAAAATACATCTAAATAAACAGCCGAGTTAGTAGCATAACTTGAGTGATATAACATCCCTGCTTGCAAAGCAGCCAGTGGATAGACATCATCAATATTCTCTGGCGCTATAAGGAGTTTTTTACAAATAATTTGTTTTTTCTTAATATTATTGAATCTTTTTAATTTAATTTTTTCTTCTCGAATTAGACCCTTATAATAATTTGCCAAATTCCTTATGGTAGGTGATTTAAATAAGTCACTGACTGAGAAGTCGAATCCTTTTTTTCTTGCTTCAGTAACAATTCGGATACTGGTTATAGAGTCACCGCCTAAGTGAAAAAAATTATCATCTTTGTCAATATCGGTTATTTGTAAAATATGTGTCCATATCCCCGTTAAAATTGCTTCAGCTTCAGTTTGTTCTGATTTGTCCATAGCTAGCGTTAATGCTGTGTTATCTACTACGGAGGACGACGGTATAGGCAGTGCTAGATAGTCGACCTTCATATTACGCGTCAAAGGGATAGAATCTAGTTTGATAAAGAACTTTGGAATGGCGTAATGGGGAAGTAAATTAGATAAATAACGTCTTAGCTCAATACTTAAGACTTCATCATTTAGATTCTGAGTATCTTGTTTTGCAGGAATATAATAGGCGACTAATAGTGTTAAACCGCCTTGCTTTAATACATTGATTAAACATTGCTCGATTGCTGTATGCTTTCTTAGTGCAGATTCAATTTCGCCGGCTTCGATTCTAAACCCCTTGATTTTTAGTTGCTTATCTATTCTTCCTAGATACTCTAAGCTGCCATCAGAGAGCCATCGGACTAGGTCACCTGTTCTATATACACGTGAAAAGGCTAATTCTGCTAAATGATGGGTTAGCTCTGTCAATGTTTTATTAAAGCTATTCGGTATAAATTTTTCAGTATTTAATTCTGGCCTATTTAAGTAGCCTGGGGATAAGCCAAAACCACTGAGCCATAATTCACCTGGCACACCTATCGGAACTAGATGGCCTTGTGTATCAACCACATAGGCTTTCATATCAACTAATGGAACACCGATGTTAGAAAATTCTCGTCTTTTTAAATCCTTTTTCTTCAAAAATTTAAAGGTGGTGTGGACTGTTGTTTCCGTAATACCATACATATTAACGAGGGCAGGATGATTTTCTGGGTACTGTCTCCACCAATCAGATAATAGGGAAATATCCAGCGCTTCTCCACCAAAAATAACGTACTTTAATGTAGTTATTCGTGTTGGATTCTCTTTTCCGGCTTGTATAAAAAGCTGAAAGGCTGAAGGGGTTTGATTTAAAACTGTTACCTTATTTTGTAAAACAAGTTGACGGAATAAAGCAGGATCACGAGTTTCCTGATAAGAGGGTAGGACAAGACATCCTCCAAATCGCAAAGCTCCCCACATTTCCCATACAGAAAAATCAAAGGTATAGGAATGAAATAATACCCAGACATCGTTAGAGCTAAAGCTAAATAGTTCGTTACCCCGTTCTAATAAACGGATGACATTGTAATGCGTTTGGCATACCCCTTTGGGAATGCCGGTTGTGCCTGATGTATAGAGTACATAAATTAAATCCCGAACATTAGACTCATGTTTTACGTTGAAGGTTGGAAATTCAGTGAGTTCATGTAGGGGTTCATCAACAACGAATAAATTCTTTTGGACAGAACTGAATTTAGTTTTATTCAAGCTATCGGTCAGTATTACTGGACAATTAGCATCGGCTAAAACAGAATCTAATCTTTGTTTAGGCCATTCGGGGTCTAGTGGCACATAAGCAGCGCCGGCCTTTAAGATAGCAAGCAAGCTAATGATTAAATTTGCGCTTCGGTCTAAGTAAAGACCTATTAAAATAGTATCCGATTTCCTAAACACTTCGCTATAGTGTTGTCGTATATAATGTGCTAATTGGTTAGCATGCTGGTTCAATTCTTTATAAGTAAGGATTAATTCACCGCAACGTAGGGCAATATGGTTGGGAAAACGTGCGGCTTGTTCCTCAAATAGTGCATGTAGCGTGGTAGGTTCTACTAACTGTAGTTCGCGTAAGGATTGATTATCTAAAAACTGATTTTTTTCTTGTGCGGTAATGAATTCTAAGGCCTGTAAATTTTTATGAGGATCTTCTAGGGCGCTTACCAGCAAATTCATGAAATGAGAAGATAGTTTTTCTATCGTGCTTTTTTTATAGAGATCAGTATCATATTCAATGCAGCAGTCAATACCCTGTTCTGAAGGAATAAACTCAAAAGTCATGTCGAATTTTGAGCTTCTATTATCTACATGACAAGATGTAATGGTCATTGCTGGTAAAACTATATCTGCGTTATTTACGCTATCTTGCCATACTAGCATCACTTGAAATATTGGATTTCTATTTTGGCATCGGGGTATATTTAGTTCTTTAACCAGCCGAGAAAAGGGCAAATTTTGGTGTGAGAAGGCATCTAGTAAATCTTGTTTTACACGTAGCAAAAAGGATTCGAAATTATCTTCTTCATATAAATGACTTCTTAATACCAAGGTGTTCAAAAATAATCCCATCGTATTGCTAAATTCAGCATTATCACGACCGGAAATAGGAAATCCGATAACGATATCTTCTTGTCGGTTATAGCGGCTTAATAGCGCGCTTACTATGGAGGCCATTACCATAAAGGAGGTGGTATTATTTTTAATATTGAAGCTATTTAGTTTCTCAAAAATGTCTTTATTTATGGTAAATTTATATCTTCTACCTTGAAATTTCTTTATAGTGGGTCTTTTGAAATCGCTTGGAAACGTAATTTCGGTAAATGTATTTAGTTTAGAGTACCAGTACTTTAAATCATCGCGAATTTTCCGATTATTAAGATAGGATGTTTGATGGGATATAAAATCTGAAAAGTTTTCTTTTATAGCAACTAAATTAGGATATTTTCCATTTGAAAGGGTGTTAAGGCAATTTACTAGCTCATTTTTAAATAGGGATAAAGACCAAGCGTCGGTAATAATATGGTGTATTCTTATAAGTAAAAAATGAGTTTGTTCCGATAGTTTAAATAATCTAACTCTCATTAAAAGTGGTGCATGCAGGTCGATTATTTTTCTTGTTTCCACAAGAATTTCTTTTTGTAAATCCTTGTTTTCTATATATTCTGCCGATAATTTTATATTTATATCTTTTTGAAAAAAATGATTGATCCCGTTATCAGATGCCCTAAAAAATGAACGAAAAATATCGTGTCTATGGATAATGGTATTAAGTGCTTTTTCTAGCAGGGATATGTTTAAATTGCCCTTGATGTTAAGTCCCAGAGGAACATGATAGGCAATAGAGGCATTATTGCTTTGCTGAGCAAGAAAGTAAATCTGCTGTTGGGATGGGGTAAGCAGGGTGCCAGCGTCCCCACTGATTGTCTTTTTTTCGATTTCTTTTTCTAAAGTGGGTTGCTTAATTAGACTTTTTTCAATAAAATCGGACAGCTTAGTAATGGTATCGTGTTTGAAAATAGTATCTAAAGGTAGGTGGATTCCTAATAGTTCATTTATTTTATGTATGATTTGAATGGCAGAGAGTGAATTCCCTCCCAAAGCTATGAATTTATCCTTCAAATTTATTTCTTCTGTTTGTAGAACTTTTTTCCATAGGTTCAGCAGCAAGGTGTGAATTTTATTTTTACGTAAGGCAGCCATATACTTTTAGTTTTTATTCTTATAATTAAAAAACATGCTTTTACTATATCTTTTAAACTTAAACAATAGCTACAAATTTTCTATTTAGTCCTAAAATTTGAATGCATTTAAGCATTTTTATTAGAAATTAAAATTTAGAAGTTCTCAAATTGATTTCCACACAACTATTCACCATTTATAATATTTTATGATCTATTTTTAATCATAAAATATAGTTATTATAGAAAATTACTAATAGATGGATCTAAGGGCAGAATGGATAGTCAGAGATAAGCATAGGAATGTAGCTTTCTCAATAGATTCTCTCATTACAAAAGGTAATAAAATGAGCAAAGATCAAAAAATTAATTATTTTAAACAACTGTTAGAGTCAATTCCTGGGAATGCCTATTTAAAGGATATAAAAGGGCATTACTTAGACTGTAATGACCAGCACCTTAAGGTAGTCAGAGTTAACACAAGAGAAGAAATTTTAGGTAAAACAGACAAGGAGTTATACCCTCAAGCTATCGCAGAAAGCATTATCCAGCTTGATAAAAAGCTCATGACGGAGCAGAAAGAATGCATATCACAAGAGGTTGCCGTTGACGATGATGGCAAAGAAATTATTTATTCAGTTAAGAAAAGACCCTGGTACGACGAACAGGGAAAAGTAGCTGGAATTATTGGTGTTGGTGAAGATGTTACCAAGCTAAAAAAAGCAGAAGATAAAATATATGAATTAGACAGTATCATTGCACAATTGCCAGGTAATGTTTATTGGTTTAGCAACGATTTTATCTATCTTGGTTGTAATGAAAATTCAGCAAGAACGTTAGGAATGGAGCGCTCTGAAACGGTAGGTAAAGATTTTAGCGAATTAATGAGGCGTATTAAAAATGTAGATAAAAAAGTAATCAATTCAATGGTCGAAGATGGGAAACAAGTCATTGAGACAAATATCCCAAAATTAAATATTGAGGAACCGCCTTTCGTAGGCCCTGAGGGCCAACGTTTATATTGGGTAGCTAATAAAGTTCCTTTAAAAAATAGAAAAGGTGAAACTGTAGGCGTTATAGGAATTTCAACGGAGATTACTAAGCTTAAAGAAGCCCAACAAAAAGCAGAGGCCGCTAATCAGGCCAAAACCGAATTTCTAGAAAACATGCGTCATGATATCCGAACGCCTTTATCGGGTATTGTGGGTTGTGCGCATTTGATTCAGATGCAATCAAACAATCCAAAAAAAGTAAATGAATATGCTGTAGATCTGATTCAATCTAGTGATGCTTTATTAGAGTTTTTAAATAAAATATTAGAGAGTATTAAGGTAGCAACGGGTGAAATCCCACTCTTAAAGCAAAGGTTTGACTTGCATAAAGAATTAGAACGGATCATACGCTTAAACAAGCCGCAAGCCGAGGTAAAACACCTCAAGTTACATTTGGATTATGATAAAACTATCCCGTCGTATTTGCTGGGCGATCCTGTACGTATACAAAATATTGCTCTGGAGCTGGTAACTAATGCGTTAAAGTATACAGATAAAGGTGAAATTAAAGTCAGTGCACGTTTAATAAAAAATGAAAAGCGTGAGGTAATTATTGAATTACGTGTCAGTGATACCGGCATGGGTATTCCCCGAGATAAACACCAAGAGGTTTATACCCGCTTTACTCGCTTAATTCCTTCATATAAGGGTATTTATCCTGGAACGGGCCTAGGTCTTTCAGTGGTTAAACAATATATTGATGATTTAAACGGTGAAATTCGCATTGAGAGTGAGGTAGGAAAGGGTACGGGTACAACGTTTACATGTTTAATTCCTTTGCAAGAATCGTTATCAGTCGCCGATGGCAGTAAAACAGACGAGTCTCCATCGTTTGCAAACGATATTCATCACATAGCCACTAAAAAACCAACGAAAGCGTCTGAGTTACAAGAAATACCTGTGACGACAGGAAGCCGTGTGTTAGTGGTAGAAGATAATCCAATTGCAGCAAGAGTCGCGAAGGGTGTTCTGTTAGCACTTAATTGCCAAATTGATATTGCCTCGAATGGGAAAACGGCATTGACTCTTATAGAGAAGAATCATTATAGACTTATTTTAATGGATATTGGCTTGCCAGGTGAAGATGGTTGTGATGTGACGCGTCGTATTCGCTTAAAACAATGGCAGAGTAATCCATCGGTGCCTATTATTGGGTTAACTGCGCATATAGATGAAGAAAAGAAGAAAAGTTGTCTTGCAAATGGAATGAATGCGATCTACACCAAACCCTTAACTCCCGAGAAAGCCTCTGGAATCTTGAATGCATTTCTATCGCATTCACAAGCTCCTGCTATTTTAAAAGAAAAACGTGATGAATCCTCCGATAATAATAATTTACAGTCACTGCCTCTTTTAGATAAAAAGAGGGCATTAAACCTACTGGGTAGTGAAAAAACGCTTCATGAACTGTTGGAATTATTAGAGAGTAGCCTAATAAAAGAAATAGCGGAGCTAAAACAGCATCATCAGGACAAAGATTGGCAGAGTATAGGAAAGCTGGCTCATAAGTGGAAGGGGGGAGCAAGTTATTGTGGAGCGAGTCGCTTAGAACAAGTTTGTAAAGAAATACAAATGGTACTTCGATCAGAATCGCCTGAAAAGCCCGAAATGCTTTATCAAACGTTACTTCAAGTCGCAGAAGAAACTAAAGAAGCCGCTAAACAAGCGTTTTCCTAGACAGAATGGGCGTTAAATTGAATAAATTTTTGTGGGAAAAATCACCCAGCCCGTTGTGTATTTCTCGTAAAGAATGTCATGTTTGGAAAGTTGACTTAAGGGCTGTTAATAAAGAAAACTTCCAACTAGACATTCTTTCAGAAGACGAGCAAAAACGTTTAAGTTCATTTAAATTTGCAAAAGATCGTTTCCGCTATGGAGTAACCCATTTCCTGAAACGTTGGGTTCTTGCTAGTTATTTAAATGAAAGACCGGAAAATCTATTATTTACACGAGAGAAATATGGAAAACCAGCGATTTCGCCTCATAAAAATTGGCCTAATCTACAATTTAATATTTCACACTCAAATCAGCTTATTTTATTAGGAGTAACCGTAGAAGATCCTATTGGTATTGATGTAGAGTATCATTCTAACAATATTTCTGTAGAAAATTTAAGTGAATTTATTTTTTCGCCTTTAGAAAGGTCTTATTTTTCAAAATTAGCAAGTCAACAGGAAAAAAAGAGGCTTTTTTTCGTTGCTGGACTAGGAAGGAAGCCTATTTAAAAGCGGAAGGAATGGGTCTAACCGATTTCCTTTCTAATATATCCGTTGATATGAGTGAGTTTCCTACTGACGATTGCGTAGAAATTTTGGCACTTAACAAAAAAGAGAATTTACACTGGAAGCTATTTCCTTTGCATGTCGATAAATTTTATACTGCTGCTGTTGTGAGTACTCATTATCCGAAACGTTTAGTAGGTTATACTGTGAATTATATTAAAAATTTATCCAATGTTGGCTCATCTAAATAATAATAAAGCAATGCATCTCCCTAAAGAATTGGTAAAAAATATTATTAGTATCTATGGTCAAGTGGGCAAAAAATGGTTAGGTAATTTACCCGATTTGTTGGCGCATTATGCCAAAAAATGGCAGTTAACCGTTAAAGATTGTTTTAATAATGCTAGTTTTAATGTTGTTGCCGAAGTTATTTTAGATAACGGTCATGCGGCTATTTTAAAATGTGGTGTTCCTAGTAAAGAGTTTATAAATGAAATAGCCGCACTTCAGCATTTTAATGGGGTAGGGTCTGTAAAATTATTGGGTGCAGAAGCGGGCGCAGGTATTATGTTATTGGAAAGACTGGTACCTGGTACTTTATTGGAAGAGATTCCTGACGAAACACAACGTGTAATAAGCAGTGTAGAACTCATAAAAAAACTGCACAGACCCTGCCAAGAGACTGCTGTGTTTCCTAGCCTAGCCGATTGGTTTCAAGGGTTTCAGCGTCTTTTTCAATATTTTCAGGGGAGAACAGGGCCTTTCCCTAAGCCGTTGATTGAACGTGCAGATGCTATTAGCAAAGAATTATTAATGTCGATGGGGCCTACGGTATTGCTACATGGGGATTTACACTACGGTAATATTTTATTATCGGATAAATATGGTTGGTTAGCCATTGATCCAAAAGGGGTCATAGGTGAACAGGAATATGAGATTCCTTTCCCTCGCTTGAAGGGCGAAGTTAACAAAAACCTTATTAAGCGCCGCTTAGACCAATTCATAGAGATTTCTGGGTTTGATAGGTCACGTGTGCTGGGCTGGGCCTTTTGCAAAGCTGCATTAGCGGCCTGGTGGTCATATGAGGATCAGGGTGAGGTTTGGCAACCCTTTCTACATTGTGCTGAAATATTAAAATTATAAAAATGCGTAGTTTAATCAGCTGATTTAATCATCGTGGGTAGTATTTCTGTTTTTTCAGTAGAGAAAGTGGCGATGAGCTTGGCTTGAATTTTTCTCCAAAGTAAAAAAGCAGCGATAATAAATCCACTCATAAATCCGATACGTAATCCAATCGGACCACCGTTACCGTAAAAAGCGATAATATAGCTGATGGGTAATGAAATTAACCATAAACAATAGATACCAATATTCATTGGTGTTTTTGAATCTTGTAGTCCTCTAAGTCCTGCAGAAAGTAAGTTTCTAATGCCATCTACAAATAGGGTTAACGCAGTAATAATGAAAAAGCATATGGCTAAATGAATGATAACTGGATTACCTATGTCGTTGGGCGTCATAAAAAGATTGATGAGATAATGAGGTAAAGCTAAAAACAGTATTAATACACTCGTGAAAAAAACAGTCAGAATGAGCATGGCAGAATTAATATATTGTTTTATTAAGTTTCCATTATGGTTGCCATACGCTTCACCAACTAACAGTGATAATGCTTGTGATAAACCTAAGCTAATAACCACGACCAGCATAGCGTATTGAGAAACGATTTGTCCTGCAGCTAAGGCAATGATTCCGAAATAGCCTAAGAAATAGGTAGATACCGCCATAGCACCTAGTTCGCCACCAAATTGCAAACCAATCGGATAACCTAGTGTAAAGATACGTCGGCATATTGACCAGTTGGGTCGTAAATTGCCAGAAAATATTTTGTATTGGCGGATTTTATTTTTACACAGCATGTATAACAATATACCGCTGCAAAATAGGGATTGTACGATGAATGTAGCACAGCTTATACCGCCTAATGCTAGCTGAGGTAAACCAAATTGACCGAATACAAAACCATAAGTGAGGAGTATATTGATGGGAAGGCTGAGTACAGAGGTAAACAGCGTAAATTTAGGGTTTCCCGTACCTGAAAAAAACTGTGAAATAACCACTAAAAAGAGGGTGGGGATAATCGATAAGCCAGCAAAATAAAAATAATCTTTTGTGAGCGCTATTAAATGCGGGTTTTGTTTAAATAGAATTAATAGTTTGTCCATATGCCATAATGTACCGCTCGCTATCATGGCTAATAGGGTGGCTAACCAAAAGCCATTTCGTACGATGCTGCCAATTTCAGACAATGTTTTATTTTGACCACGTGAATGACTAATTAAAATCCCAACGGCATAAAAAATGGTTGAAACCGCCATCATGATGGGCGTATAGGTGGTAATAGCTAGTGCACCGGCGGCTAGTTGTATTTTTCCGAGCTTTGCGAGCATTAATATGGCTACAAAGCAGGGGATCATGTTAACCAGTAAATTCATACTGAGGGGCAATGCCAAAGCCATCAGTTTGTTGGTGTTTTTTAATCTATTTTGATTATGCATCAAAGGGCAAGTTCTCATGAATATTATTGATATTTGAAAGAAATAATAGCATCAGGGACGTGACTATAGCTAATATTGAGCCTAAAATAGTGCTTCTTAGCCTGGTATCTCTTCCTATAGACTTACAAAAAATAACGTTAAAAACATGATTGATCCTAACGAAAAAATAAAGCTTGTTGAGCTAACGGAATACAATCCAGAATGGCCAAAAATATTTGCCGATGCCGCAAATGAGATTAAATCTATTCTGAAAGAAAATTGTGTGCAAATTCATCATATTGGTAGCACAGCCATCCCCAATATTTATGCCAAACCAATCATCGACATACTTCCCGTAGTCAAAGACATAAGTTTAGTAGATTCATTAAACCATGAATTTGAAGAGCGAGGCTACGTTTGTATGGGAGAATACGGTATTTCTGGCCGTCGTTTTTATTGGAAGTCTAAAACTAAAAGAACACATAATATTCACTTATTTGAGCAAGGGTCACCTGAAGTTAAGCGCCATTTATTATTTAGGGATTTCATGATTGCGTATGAGGATTATGCGCAGGCTTATTCACTGGTAAAACAGTCGTTAGCCGAAGTATTTTCTGAAGATATAGAAAATTATTGTAATGGAAAAAGTTCTTTTGTCCAGATGATCGATTATAAGACCGGCTCGGCAAAAACCGAACAATTAAATGCCCAAGATAATATTATTATTGAACCGTACAATTCTAATTGGTCTAAATTAGCTGAAGCCGAGATAAAAGCAATTAGAGGAGTTTCAAGCCCATTATCGTATGTTTCAATAGAGCATTTAGGCAGCACTGCTGTACCAGGACTTTCAAGCAAGCCAATCATTGATATTTTTATTGCTGTAAAATCTATAGAGGAAGCTAATCAATGGATTAAGCCACTTGAGACATTGGCTTATGTTTTTTGGGATGAGAACCCAAATAAATCTCATTTGAGATTTTTTAAAGGCATGCCACCCTTTGGAGAAAAAAGAACTCATCATATTCATATTATTGATATCAGTAGTATAAAAATGGAACATCGAATTTTATTTAGAGATATCTTAAGACGAGATCATAAAATTAGGCTTGAATACGAAGCGCTCAAAATAAAATTATCAGAATCTAATTCGGCTGATCGCGAGGCATATACTGATAAAAAAGGCGAATTTATTAAAAAGGTATTGCGGGAACGAGGTTATTTAAAGCCAATATCTCGATAAAATAATAAAACATGTGCTGTAAACATGTGGTCATTTTTTTATCATACTGCATGTCTATCTTCTAATTTGAATTTTAGTCTTCATTTTGTTATTTTTGTTTCTTATTTGCTATCAGAAAATTTAACATGCTCCTAAAGCGAAAGAAAAAGCCTTCATATCTTGGAAAAAACCTTGAATACCTACTAAAGCTACATAATATTGATATTAAAAATTTAGCTATTCAAACAGGCATTCCTGTGGCTACTATTGTTCGAATGCGGAAAAAGGATAATAACCCAACAATATCAACTATCGAACCTTTATTGGATTTTTTTCGTATTGATATAGATGATTTACTTTACAAAGATGTATCGCATCCAGAATATCAAGTAAAAAAACAAACGGGTAATCTGGTTTATATTCCAGTTATCGAAATGGCGAACGTTAAGGACGTTAAATCTTCTAAAATTATTACATTTATCGGTGCTGCAGGAATTACAAACAAGCAAGTATTTGGGGTTCCTATCATGACAAATACTTTAGCACCTGCTTTTCAAAATAATTCCATTGTTATCATCGATCCTGTACTTTCACCTAAAGAAAGCGATTATGTTCTCTGTTGTCTAGATGAAGATCCTACGCCTGTTTTTAGACAAATTTTTATGGATGGTAGCCAATACTTTTTTAAACCCATTAATCCTGGTTTTGGCGAAATGAAGTTTCATAAAACATTCGATGTTATAGGTGTTGTTATTAAGTCGATTGGTTCATACCGATAAACTAAAAATATTTAATGTCTGATATTTCTACGAGCGAAGAATTGGTTGATGAAAAGTTGAAAAGTATAAATAATTGTCATTATCTTTACTTTTTCATGATGCTATTTATCACGATCTTCATTGTTTGTGATACGACGGCCTTTAGGATGACAACATGTTTTGGAAAAACTGTTCCTACAAGCGGACTTATCATTCCTATCATGTTTGCTTTGGGAGATATAATAGCCGAAGTATACGGTTATTCCATTTCTCGCATACTTATCTGGAATAATTTAATTTGCCAATTCATTTTTGGCCTATTAATAACTTTGGTACTTTGTTTTCCTTCCCCTCCAGGAGATAAATTTAATATCCACTATACATTAGCTTTCCAACATATTATACGTACCAATATCACAAGCTGTTTATCCGTAACAACCGGCATGTTTACAAATGCGTTTTTAATGTCTAAGTTAAAAATCTGGATGAATGGAAAGCGGGTTTTGGGTAAGAACGATTCTATCAAGTGCTATTAGTGAGTTTGCTTTATGCTTTGTTGCCTATACAACACTATATGTAGGATTGAAAGGGATTAGTGAAATTTGGGGTATCATTGTCGTTGTGTGGTATTACAAGCTGCTTTTTTCTTTATGTGCAGCGCCATTTGTTATCATTTTATCAAACTTCATAAAAAAAAGAGAGCAAAGAGACGTATATGATTACCATATCGATTATAACCCCTTTATATATCATTTAAGAAAAGCTGATATTAAGAATAATAGTTAAAGAAAAATCATGGTATAGGTCTAATGAAGGTTAATGGAAATATATGGATAGCTTGGAAAAATAACTATGTTAAAGCCAAAGATAATTAATTTCTTTTCTCATTTAACCAATAGGATAGAACCAGAGTTTACCTTTCGACTCGTTGATATCGTTTATAGTCCTAAGCATGGTCACGAAATATGTGTTATGCAGCTATCAGGAAAAAATATATTCCCTAAATTTACAGCTGAAGAAATACTATCAAACCCATCTGCTTTAGTGGGTTTAAGCTCTAGAGATGCAGTGAGAATTACTCAATTAGATTATCTAATAAAAGAGAGAAAGAAAAAATGCCAAGTCCTGGAGGTAGATAAAAATGGCTCGATATTACTCAAGGATTCATTCGGCAGAATAGCTCGTTATTCAGAAAAATATATTTCATCAAATCGGGACTTATTAAATACAATGAAAAGTGATGATGCGCATGATTTGGGCTATCGAGTGGGGTTTAGAGATGGTTTTGAAATAAAGAAATTTAAGAAGCAAGCAGAAAACCTTTTTAGGAATAAACTAAAAAAATTTATTCCTTATATAAAATAATTATAGCATAGGGGAACAATAGTCTAGACTTACTTTTAAGAATAAGTCTTCTATTTTTTCTCTTTTATCTTTTGGTAAGTTCGCTATGGGTAAGGTTGCTAAGCCAAGAATCTTATAAAGTTGAGAGATTGGTTGAGGCAGGGAATCCAAATGTTTTATGAGTGTATTTATATCGCCTCGTTGAATTGGCCCTGTAAGAGATTTTTCAGGCGAAAGAGTTGCCTCAAGATTATTAAGCGTGCTTTTCATTAGACTTATAATAATTTTTGACGCCATTTCTTTTTCTACTTCAGCATCTTCTAAACAAAATAATGCGTTCTGACAAACCGTAACCAAATAATTTGAAGCAAAAACCCCTGCTGCATGATAAGAACCTTTTTTGTCTCTATTCACTGTGTAAAGAATAGACCCAATATCAGTAAAAATATTATGTAAGATTGCTACTGCTTTGTCATCGCCTTCAATCGCACAGTAAGTTCCTGGATATTGTGTGACGCTAATTTCAGGTTTTGCGAAGCTTCGCATAGGATGCACGCTAGCAGTAAAACAGCCTATTTTTTTAGTCATTCTTAATATTTCGGAAGATAATGAACCACTACAATGAAGTACGATGCTATCTTCCTTTAAGTTAGAGCTTTCAACTAGTTTGTTACAACAGGATTCTATCTGATCATCTGGGGTTGTAATAAATGTAATATCTGCTGGTAATAGCTCATTGATTTTCTTTGCTTGACCTTGTCCTATAAAGTATACCGCTTTTTCGCTACTCTCTATAGAAGAGTTGCATACTCCTTGAATCAAGCCAGCGTTATGAGAAAAAATTAATTTTGCGATTGTTTTACCTAAGTTACCTGCGCCAATAATATTTATAGTAGGATTCAAAATAATCTCCTTGTGTTCACTTATATTGGCTTAAAGTAACTAAAAATAAAACGATAATCAACAAAACAATAAAATATTTTGAATTCGGATTAAAATCCATATATAATAATTTATTATAGTTAATAAGCCATATAATATTAAAGGGGGTCTATAATGAAGTTGAACTTTAATAGACGCTCCTAAAATTTTAGGGGTTTTTCATACTTTATAAGTAAGGCTAAAAATTACTGTCACCAAAAATTTTTACGGCAAGGGATTAAAATGGAAGCATTAGAGTATCAAGAAGAGAGAAGTTACCACTTTTTACCTGCCCTATTAGTTGAAGATAATGTTGTTTGCCAGATGGCAATTCATTCTCAGTTAACTCACCTAGGCTTCCAGGTACAAGTGAGTCGCTATGCTCCCGAAGAATTTCGGCCATGGTGTCCCCGAAATTCGTTCGCATGACGCGACTGAAATTAGGCCGCGATACGTCCTGCGTCCGGCACGCACTCACTCCTTCGGAGTTCATGCCCGTGCCTCCCACAAATGACTTTACGGCGTGATGCGTTTCCTGCTTCGCCCGTCAACGCACGCCTATCGCGGGCTCTTCGACTTCGCATTGCTTTCACAATGCTTTCCTGTCTCATCGTATGTGGTTAAAACAGCAGAAGAAGCTATTAACCTAGTTAGTAATAAACTTTACGCTTTAATTTTAATTAACTTAGGGTTACCTGATCAACCTGGTGAAGCGGTTATTCAAGCAGCTCGTGACTGTAATTTAAATCAATCAACACCTTTGATTGCTTGTTCAACACATATTGATAAGGAAAAGGAAGATACATGCCTAGCATTAGGAGCGGATAAAGTACTAATAAAACCTATTCTAACTGAACAGTTGGTAGAAGCTATTGAAGAGAATTTATTAAAGGAAGCTGCCTAAATAAAAATTATTATCACATAAAAATTTTAAAAAATAAGTTAACATTCTATTAGGAAAAATAGAGGATTTATTTTAAAGCTAGTGTTATTAGTATGGATAATTTTTTCAACAAAATGTCATTGAGTGAAATCAAAAAAGAATTGTATTCATCATATTTTTTTTGTTTCAAATTATTTATTGGGACTGAGCAAGCTTTATATGGCAAGTGAGTCGCTATGCTCCCGAAGAATTTCGGCCATCGTGCCCCCGAAATTCGTTCGCATGACGCGACTGAAATTAGGCCGCGATACGTCCTGCGTCCGGCACGCACTCACTCCTTCGGAGTTCATGCCCGTGCCTCCCACAAATGACTTTACGGCGTGATGCGTTTCCTGCTTCGCCCGTCAACGCACGCCTATCGCGGGCTCTTCGACTTCGCATTGCTTTCACAATGCTTTCCTGTCTCATCGAAGGGTGGGCATTGTGTGCGAGTTGCTTTAAATAGGATTGCTATAAATATAGAAGCTGCATTACGAGCAGAATCGCTTGAATAGGCCAAAGTATTTGTCAGTAGTTAATTCAAGTTTCTGAAGAAGCCAAAGAAGCCGCTAAAAAAGCGATAACAGAGATTTCTTAGAAAGAACAGGCAGTTAAATTGAATAAATTTTTGTGGGAAAAACCGCCTACAGACCCATGGCGTATTTCTTGTTCGGCAATACATGTTTGGAAAGCCGATCTGGATCAGATTGATAATGAAACGGGGCAATCCTTAGTCTTCTTTTTTTCAGAAGAAGAAAAGAGGCGTTTAAATGCTTTCAAATTTGAAAAGGATCGTTTTCGTTATGCGATTACCCATGGTATGAAACGATTAATCATTGCGCATTATTTAAGTGGGCTACCAGAAAAGATAATGTTTACATCTAATAAACAAGGTAAACCGGCTATCGCTTTACAACAAAATTGGCTTAAATTGGAATTTAATATTACCCATTCTCATCGCGTTATTTTAATTGCGATAACAATAGAAGATCCTATTGGCATTGATATTGAGTACCATTCAGAACGTATTCCTATAGAAAATTTAAGCAACATTATTTTTTCCTTACAAGTGAGTCGCTATGCTCCCGAAGAATTTCGGCCATCGTGTCCCCGAAATTCGTTCGCATGACGCGACTGAAATTAGGCCGCGATACGTCCTGCGTCCGGCACGCACTCACTCCTTCGGAGTTCATGCCCGTGCCTCCCACAAATGACTTTACGGCGTGATGCGTTTCCTGCTTCGCCCGTCAACGCACGCCTATCGCGGGCTCTTCGACTTCGCATTGCTTTCACAATGCTTTCCTGTCTCATCGAAAGAAAAGGTTTTTTTCTCGAAATTAGTAAACCAAGAGGAAAAAACTAAAGCTTTTTTTCGTTGCTGGACACGTAAAGAAGCTTATTTAAAAGCAAAGGGGTGCGGCTTAACAAGCAGCCTCAATAATTTATCAGTTGATATGACAAAGTTTCCCACAAAAGCTTGGCTAAAGAATTTAAGAAAAGAAAGTATAACCTGGAAACTCTTTCCTTTGAATATTGATAAACTCTATACTGCTACTGCAGTTAGTACGCCCTGTAAAGAAGAAGTAATATATTATAGTTTGTTAGATCAAAAAATTTTAAATTATCTTTAGCCTTTAAAGAAAAATTTAATAATAACAAGGATGTTAAATGTCAAAAATAGTCGTTATGTTTCCCGGCCAAGGTTCACAATACCTAGGAATGGGAGAAGTCCTTTTTAAAAAATATCCTAAGCTCATTTCGGCGGCTAGCGAATTTTGCGGATTTGATATTAAAAAATTATGTATCGATGGTCCTACAGAAAAGCTAAATGATACACAATTTTTGCAACCCGCAATTTACATGGTTAATGCACTTTCTTACCTTGATTTAAATGAAAATATAAGCAAAGAAAAAGATTATATTTTTATTGGTCATAGTTTAGGTGAGCTAAATGCCTTACAAATAGCAGGGGCCTTTGATTTAATAACGGGTCTTGAAATCGTAAAGGCAAGAGGTATAGCGATGTCTCATATTAAAACTGGTGGCATGCTAGCAATCCTTGGAATGAAATTAAAAGAAATAAAAGGAATATTGGAGACAAAATTTGATCGCTTAGCCTATATAGCGAACATAAATACAGCTGATCAGACGATTATTTCTTGTCATGAAACTGTTATTGATTTTGTCGAAACTACAATGAGAAATGCTGGGGCAAAAGCCATTATTAGGCTTAGAACAAGCGGGCCATTTCATTCCCCTCTAATGAATAAAGCATTATTTGAGTTCAAACATAAAATTGAACATATAAGTTTTAAAGAAATTAACAAAGAAGTTATATCTAATGTGGATGGTAAACCTTACGAAAATATAAAAGTTCAAGAAAAAATTGTGAATCAGTTAATTTATCCGGTGCAATGGCATGCATCTATTAAATATCTTATTTCTCAGGGTTACGAAACATTTATTGAAATTGGTGAAAGAAAACTACTTACTAATATGATTAATAATATAAAAAGTAATAGTGAAATCATGTAAATATTTAGTTATAAACTTATAAATTAATACATATGCATAATAAATTACCTAAAGATCATAAATATAGAGATGAAGATATAGTAATTATAGGCATGTCATGCCGTTTTCCTGATGCCGAGGATAAAGAAAAATTTATATCTAATTTAATTAAAGAAAAAGCTAGTATTAAAGAAATACCAGATGAACGTTTTTCAGCAGGCTTATTGTATGAAAAGAATATAATTAAAAGCAAGTGGATTGGGTTACTTGCGGATGTTGATAAATTTGATAACGGTTTCTTTAATATTTCGGATATGGATGCCGAGCAAATGGATCCGCAACAGCGGATTTTACTTGAAGAAACCTGGCATTGTATCGAAGACTCTGCCATTAATTTGGCTACCCTCCAAAATTATACTACTTCTGTATACATGGCTGGAATGGCATTTGACTATTTATTAAGGATTTTAAATAAAGATGACATAAAAGTTAAAGCTAAAACGTGTATTAATAATTATGCATGTGCTTTATCTAATAGAATCTCTCATCATTTTAATTTTACTGGAGAAAGCTATTCTTCGGATGCGGCATGTGCATCATCCTTTGTGCCAGTAAAACAAGCTTTTAATGCTCTTCGTCAGGAACAATGTTGTTTTAGCATCGTCGGTGCCGTAAATATTTTAAGCCACCCGCTTCGTTATATAGATTTTTCAAAATCGCATATGCTGGGAGCAAATGGTATATGCAAAACTTTTGATGCAGCTGCGGATGGTTATGTCCAAGGAGAAGGAGCAGGCGTACTATTACTAACCACCTATAAAATGGCAAAAAAAATAAAAGCGCATATTTATGCAGTGCTTAATGCTATCGAGCTTTCACATAATGGGAAAAACAATTCAATAACTGCACCATCTAAAAAAGCACAAGTTGATTTGCTCCGTAAAGCTTTAGATTCCGCCGAACTAAAACCTCAAGATATATCTTATATTGAAACTCATGGGACGGGTACCCCTTTGGGAGATCCAATTGAAGTACATGCTATTAAGGAGGTATTTAACTTTAAACAGCAGCTTTATATTGGTTCTGTAAAATCTAATATTGGTCATCTTGAGGGCGCAGCTGGTATTGCGGGTATTATTAAAGTTATTTTAATGATGCAAAAAGACGTAATACCGGCATCTATTAATTATAATGCTGAAAATCCGCTATTAGAATTAACAGGTTCTAACATTAGAGTTGCAAATAGGTTGATTGCATGGGAAGCGGATCAAGGCAACTCTATAAAGAGGCAGGGGTAAGTTCTTTTGGCTTTGGAGGTGCTAATGGACATTGTATCTTACAAAAATTTGTTGAAGATGATATTTCTCATGCTTCTTTCAACAAAATAGCCGACTATAATATTCCATTTTCAGTTTCGGCTCAATCAATAAGTGCTTTAAAAAATCTCATACGAATATCTAAAGATAGATTAAAAGATTGTGACGAGAAAAATATAAATCAATTTTGTCTGAATGCACTTCTTAGTCGACAACCGTTAAAATATCGCTATATAACACAATTTCATAGAAAAAAAGATCTTTTAGATAATCTCATTCAAGCTGAAAAAAACTATGAACCTTTGTGCTCTAAAAGCAAAAAAATTTCTTTATACATTGGCGAGTTAAATAAAAAAAATATTTCGTTAGTTAGTAAAATATTAAAAGCCGGTATTAGAATAGATATTCTGATTCCGAGCAGCCAAGCTATGATGGATGAATTCCTTCTTAGTATGAATAAATGTAATCCAAAAGAGTTCTCCTATTTATACAGGTGTGCTATTTGGTCTGAAAATGAGATCATAACTCCTGCTTATATTAGCGCAGAAGCTATAAGAGCCATATATACTTCTCTTTTAGGAGATACTATTGCTTTTACTAAGTTTAAAGACAAAACAACTTTTTTGCATTCCACAAATAAGAGCTTTAAAGAGGAATTTGAATATCATAAAAGGTTACTATCTAGTAATGAAAAGGGTGAAGTCCATAAGGATGCTATATATTGTTTATCGTCTATAGCGGCTATTCAATCTATCGAAGATCGATTTAAAATTGACGTATTTAATAAAGATGCTAATTTAAACTATCTAAAATTTTCTATCGGGTTGAATAAAAAAAATATTGCACATATTTATGAGATTATTACTAATAACTCAGATGACGAAATAGATTTAGATTCTGAAGAGGTATCATTATTTGAGGAGAATAATTTACCTTTCTCATGGCGAAAGCGATTTAATGCCAGAAATGATACAAAGTCTGTCATAAATATGCAGGATAGGTTTGGCTCTATCCCTGTAATTTTTGTTGATGATATAAAGAAGCTAGAACATACGACTAAAAATTTTTTTCCAGTTCAAAATAAAAAAGATATCTTATCTATATTGATATTTTTATGGAAAAAGGGCTATAAAATTGATTGGGATACAATTTATTCAAGAAGTTTATTTAAAAATGAACCATTAATACTATACCCTTTCGATAAAAAAATTTATTGGAAAACCAATGAAACTAATTTAATAGTAAATAAAGAGGTAATAGAGGAAAAAGAAAAGGTTTCGCCTAACTTTATTGAAGAATTAATAAATTTACTGGGTATTAAGGGTGAAATATCAACTATCAAAAGTAATTCTTTATTTGAATTTGGAGTTGATTCTATCGTCATTTTATCAGCGCACACCGAAATAACCAAAAAATACGGCAATATTCCTATTTCTATATTTTTTGAATCGAAAAATATAGGTGATTTAATTGGCAGAATAGAAAAAATTCTTAACTCAAATCAAGAAACCGATAGTCAAGTCAAAAACAAACCACTTAGATGCTCAAGTCATAATGCAAAAAACGATAAACAAGTTTTTATTGCTGGTATGGCAGGGCGATTTCCAGAAGCAAATAATATTTTTGAATTTTGGGAAAATCTAAAAAATGAAAAAGATTCTGTAACTTCAGTTCCTGAAGAACGTTGGTCAAGTTCCTTAAAAGATCATTATATAAAAATGCATAATAAAGATTATAGAGAACCTTTTTCCGGTGGTTTTATAGCAGATATTGATAAGTTTGATGCGGAAAATTTCGGTATATCTCCTAAAGAAGCTCTGTTTATGGATCCCCAGGAACGAATGTTTTTAGAAGTTACTGAAGAATGTTTGGAGCATGCAGGAATCAACAAGAAGCTATTAAAAAAACTTAAAGAACAAAAAAAGCGGATTGGCGTCTTTGTTGGTAGCACATTTAACAACTATCAGTTGATTTTAGCTGAAAGTTCTGAAGCTCATGCCACGTCTATAAACTCTCAAACTTACTCTATTGCAAATAGAGTTTCTTATATTTTTGATTTTACTGGGCCAAGTTTGGTTATAGATACCGCATGTTCCTCTTCGCTCTATGCCTTCCATTTAGCATTAAATAGCATCCGATCAAATGAATGTGATTTGGCAATTGTTGGTGGGGTTAATTTAACGCTTCATCCAAGTAAATATGAAATGTTGATTAAACATGGATTTTTGTCTTCCAAAGGGCATTGTAATGCTTTTGGTTCAGATGGTGATGGCTATGTTCCAGCTGAAGCAATAGGGGCTGTAATATTATGCAGAGGAGATATCGTATCGGAATTTAATTTAAATAAATTAGCAAAAGTTGCGGGCTCAGGGGTAAGTCATGGAGGGAAAACGAATGGATATACTGTGCCAGACCCAAATGCTCAAGCGCAATGTATAGAAAATGCGCTAAATGATGCAAAATGGATAGGGGATGATATTACCTATGTGGAGGCTCATGGAACAGGAACATTACTCGGAGATCCAATTGAAATAGAAGGACTCTTGAAAGTTTTTACAGGGAAAATTAAAAGTTATGGCTGTTATATTGGTTCTGTAAAATCCAATATAGGTCATGCTGAGGCTGCGGCTGGTATTGTGCAACTCATTAAGGTTACTTTACAGTTACAGTATAAAACACTTGTTCCATCTCTTCTTTTTAGTCCAACTTATAACCAATATATTGATTTTAATAATTCGCCCTTTGTTGTTAACCGAGCGACGCATTTTTGGGAACCAATTCAAAATGTAGATGATGAAGCAAATATGCGAAAGGCTGGAATCAACTCATTTGGAGCTGGTGGGGTAAATGTGCATGTATTAGTTGAAGAAACTACTTCAGTTCCGTATGTAGCTAGTCAGTTAGATGAAGAGCAGTTAATTGTTATTTCGGCAAGAAACCTTGCCTGTTTGAAAGAAAATATAATGCGATTAACTCGGTATATTAAACTTGTAAAGCCTAATTTACATCAACTAGCATTAACACTTTCAAGGTTGAATTCTCATAAAACACGCTTTGCTTGCGTTACAAAAAATATTGATGGGTTAATAAAGCAACTTGCTGATTGGTACGATGGGATAGTTAGTGAAACTGTATATGTTGGAGAGGCAATAGAAGAAAATATAAATTCAAAAAGTGATGTAATTAACGAGTTATTTAGTATTCATTTGTATGACAAAGTAGCAAAACTATGGGTACTTGGCTTTAATATAAATGATAGTGCTATAGATTCAAAAACTATTCCTAGTTTAGGAATTCCTCCCCGAGGGTTTATAAAAAAACGTCACTGGCCATATGATACTTATCTTCCTAAATATAAAAACGTATTTAGCTTTTCAGATTCATTTATTAATATTAATAAAGAATGTGATTCTCAGCCTGTTTCTCAAACTGTTTCTAAAACAGTCACTAAATCAACTTTAATAAAACAGGTTCAAACTATTGTAAGTAAAGTTTTAGGTTATGAACTTAGTGAAATTAATGTTGATAAAGGGTTCTTTGAGCTAGGAATGGACTCCTTAATGTGTTTGCAGATTATTAGTGAATTAAATAGCTTATTAAGCTTATCGTTAGAGGATGTGGATATTTTTAATTATAATACCTGTGAAACTCTAGCCCAATACATATGTCATTTTTTTAATACAAAGAATGATTCAACTGAATCTATGTGTAATTTACATAGTGTTGAAAAAATTGATAAACCCGATGAATTTTTAAAAGAAATTGAAAGTTTTTTTCAAGGAGTTGCATAGATGACGATTTCCCTAAAAGAAGAAAATGAAAAATTAAAAACCTTATTGGAAAAATCCGTTTCCATTATCAAACGTTTAGATAATGGAAAGAAAAAAGAAAAAATAGCCATAGTAGGGATGTCATGCCGTTTTCCGAATGATTGTTATACGATAGAGAAATATTGGCAACTGCTTAAAGAAGGCGTAATTGTTAACAACAATTATCCAGAAACAAGAGAGTTTGAAACAGGCCTAAGTTTGAGTTATCCAGCTTCTTACTTAGAAAGTATTGCAAAATTTGATCCACTATTTTTTGGTATTTCGCCAAAAGAGGCGGAGGATATGGATCCGCAACAACGTATTCTATTAGAGCTTGTTTGGGAGGCAGCAGAACAGGCTGGTTATAATGCAAAACAACTTGATAAAGATACGACGGTTTACATTGGATGTATAGGATCTGATTTTAATCAAATCCTAAATAAGCATCAGCACAGCAACTCGTACACGCTTACTGGAACGCTTTCAAGTATTCTTTCAGGACGCATTGCTTTTACTATGGGATATGAAGGGGAGGCTATTACGATTGACACAGCCTGCTCTTCTTCGCTTGTGGCATTAAACCTTGCATGTAATTCACTTTTAAATCGCAAATGTAAGTTTTCATTGGTAGGCGCAGCTAACCTTATTTTAGAGGAATATGTATACAATCAGCTTAACAATATTAAAGCGCTTGCTTCAGATGGTTATTGTAAAACGTTAAGCGCAAAAGCTGATGGATACGGCCGTGCTGAAGGGTGTGCTATGCTTCTCCTCAAGAGATTGGATGAAGCTATTAAGGACAATGACAATATTTTGGCAGTTATAGAATCCATTCAAACTAACCATGACGGACATAGTAGTGGTTTAACTGTACCTAATGGGCTAGCCCAGAAAAAGTTGATTCAATCTGTACTGAAAAACAGTGGCTTAACTCCAAGCCAGATAGTTTATTACGAGATGCACGGCACAGGCACACCTCTTGGCGATCCTATTGAATTTAAAGCTATCCAGGAAAGCATATTTGAAAACCCTCACGAGAGGGAAATTCCCCTCTATATTGGATCATCAAAGACTAATTTGGGGCACTCGGAGGCATGTGCTGGTCTTGCAGGTGTTATTAAAGCTGTATTAATGCTAAAAAATAATTGTATTGTTCCATACTCGCTAAGTTTACAAGCTATTAATCCTCGTATTAGATTGACTCCAGAAATTGCTATTGCTGATAGGGCTATAGCGGTAGATATGAAGAATAAAGCTATAGCTATTAATTCATTTGGATTTAGTGGGACCAACGCTGCTGTAATAATATCAAACTATAATATTAATCCAAACCTTATCGAGAAAAATGAATGCAAGTATTTGTTCTCATTGTCATCAAATAGGGAAGTTTCCTTAATTAACTATATAAAAAAATATATTGCTGCTATTGAGGATGATAATGGACTTAATATTGTTCAAATATGCCATACAACTAATATCTCTAGAAGTTTTGATAAATACCGCGTTAATTTTGAGATACATTCTAAAAAAGATTTACTAACTAAACTTAATGAAGTACTTGAAAAACCAAATTTAATTTTAAAAGTGTCCCCTAATAAGCTTGGAATTATAGATGAATTGATTATTAATGCTATTAATAATATTAGCGGTATAAAACATGATTTTCCAGTTATATACGAGGAAGTCATTAGTTTATTATCAGAAAACCAAGCTCTAGCTCCGAGTAAATTAATTTATAAATATCTGGTTGCAGGATTAACTTTAGTTAAGATTTTACAAAGTATTTTTATTAACAGCACATGGTGCTATAGCGGATTGTCTTGTATTTTACCATTCTACTTATTAAACAGAAGTAAGAATATTAATTTTTCAAAATTGATAAACATAGTAAATTTCGAGAATCTAACTCCCGAATTATTAGCTCAAGTTTTAGATAAGCCGAATAAAATAGGCGCTGATCTATTTTATAGTGTAATAGATTTTCAATTGATACCTGTAGATAATAAAAATATTCTAGAAATAGACTCTAATTATCCAGTATGTGCTGATTGGATAAGTCATATTATTTATAAGCTATTAAATGCAGGGGAAAGCATAAATTGGGAGTATTATTATAAAAATAAAAATTATATAAAAACTACATTGCCTACCTATGCATTCGAGCAAGATATTTTTTGGCCCAAACTAATAAAAACCCAAAAACAGGATGCTATTAGCTGCACGACTTTGTTAGATATGCCTAGTGATATTCAGTATTATGATATAACAAAAGCTATATTTAATTATGAAAGTATTCAAGCCACACATAATGTTGTGCATATAGGAATATATATAGACTTATTGCTCATAACATTAGGAGGCGATAGAAAATTTCATATTTCAAATATGATTTTTTTCTGCCCGATCATTTTTAAGAAAAATATTGATAAAAAAGTAATTATTAGAATTACTTCCTATGGATCCCAGTATATATGGGCTTTTTTATCTAAATTACATTCAGATACTATTTGGACAAAGCACGTAGAAGGTAAAATTGAATATAGGGTTGCGTTTGAAAATGATTTGACTTGTCCTGGAAAGAGGAAATATAAAACTTTATCCGGTGATTCTTTCTATAATTATTTAAATAAATCTTTAGACTTATCACTTGGCGATAAAGTTAAAAAAATAATTAAAATAGATGTTATAGAAGAAAAACAATTTTTAGTGCATATTAAATCAGAATCTATAGCAGAGAATCTCTTGCCATTTTCTTCTGAGGTGCTTGATTGTTGCGCACAAGCTTTCCATATGCATAGCTACTGTGTAAATGAAAAAGTAAAGTACATGGTAGCTTCAATGGAAGAGATTGTATTTTTTAATTCAAAAACCAATTTAACTGATATTAAATGCCTAATAGATATAGTAGATAAGACTGAAGATGAACTTATCGGCAATCTTAATTTATTTGATTCAGATAACTTAATTATAGCCAAAATAACCGGTTGTTTTATGAAGAAGGTTACTTTGGATTTAAGTAAAATAACGTTGGAAAATATACCAATATCGCACAAATTTAAAGACCCATCTGAATTTGAAAAGTATTTAATAGATACATTTTGTGCTTTACTCGGCATAAAACACAAAGACGTTATCGATATGAAACTTCCCATGACAAATTATGGATTAGATTCAATTTCGGCTTTGATTTTAAAAGAAAAACTGGATCCTTGGCTATCTAATAAGCTAGATATAATAGACCTGACTAATGATATTAGTATTGAATCTATTTTAAAAAGAGTAGATCAAAGTAGCTTTGATTTAGAAGGCAACAAATCTGAAATTCATTCTCATAGTACCCGTACTGAGATACATCAATGGATAAAAAACATTAGAATCAGCCCTGAAGCAAAATGTGTTTTATATGCTATTCCTTATGGTGGGGCTGGAGCCTCTGTTTTTAACAATTTAATAAAACATTTACCTAGCTGGATACACCTTTCTCCAATTCAGCTTCCAGGAAGAGAAGATCGTAAAAATGAAAACCTATATACAGATATTCAATTATTTAATAGCTGTTTACCTGAGTTAATTCAAAACCATACTGAGTTACCTTTTTTATTTTATGGTCATAGCTTTGGAGCTTTAATCGCTTTTAGATTAATGCTCCATTTTAACACTATAGAGCAAGCATTAGGGGTAATCGTTGCTGCTTGCTCTGCTCCAGGACTTCAAGAAAACCCATGGCTTAAAAAGATAAAGCAGAAAATTTTAGAAAAAATTGGGCTAGATTTAGTAACCATAAGGAGCCTAAAGTGTTTAGATAGAAAACAGATTTCAGTTTTATTATCAATATTTCAAATGGATAACTTAAAATTAAATGAGGGTGAAGCACAGTACTTTCTTAAAATATTACTAGCTGATTTATGTGTTGTTGATTCTTACCCTAAACATATAGATAAAATTTCAAAGCCTATCCTTGCGCTACATGGATTGAAGGATGACCGTGTGGATAAATTAGAAGTAGATGCTTGGTCACATCTAACAACCTCATTGATGCAATTAAATGAGTATAATGGAGATCATTTTTTCATAAGAAATGGTGACATTGCTTATTCTATAGCTTCAGATATTTCTATTTTTGCACAACAGGCTTTAAAAGAAATAGAAATACTTATCAATTAATAACTTTATGGAGAAAAAAATGAAAGTAATGCTTCTTAAACAATATAATATCGATCCAACTAAAGCATTAGCATTAGTAGATTATCCGATGCCTCAACCGAGCGAAGAAGAAGTGCTTGTTGAAATTTATGCGGCATCGATAAATCCAATTGATGCTCGAATAAGATCGGGATATGGTAAAGCGATTTTTTCAGAAAAGACCCCATTACCTATTATATTAGGGAGAGATTTTTCAGGCGTTATTATTAAAGTTGGAGCTAATGTAGAAGAATATAGGGAGGGCGATAGCGTTTTTGGTGTAGTGAGTCCCTTTAGAGTGGCAGGAATGAAGCAGGGGAGTCATGCGAAATATGTCTGTGTGCCTATTTCTGAAATCATAAAAAAGCCTAATAACATCGATTATATTCAGGCTGCTTCTTTGCCTTATGTTGCCCTGACAACCTATAGTGCCTTAATCAGCCAAGCCGGTATGCATTATAACGATTATAAGGGGAAAAAAGTTTTTGTTTCTGCGGGTGCTGGAGGTATAGGAAGTTATGCCATTCAGTTTTTAAAGGCAATGGGTGCATACATTGTTACTAGTTGCAGCAGTAAAAATATTGAATATGTTTGCAAGCTTGGTGCTGATGAAGTTATAGATTATGAGAAGGAGAGTGCGATTACGATAAATGATTGTGATATTGCCTATGATTTACTTGGAAAGTCTAATATAGAACCGATGTTATCTTGCTTAAAAAAAACTTCTCCAGATTCTTCGATTATCTCTGGTATTAAAGTGTTATTAGATAATGGGCTAGCGCAACTTGAATCTGCTGATACAACTTGGACCGTTCCTAGCTATAAAAAAATACTTAAGGATTTTGATATTGAATTAGCTAAACTATTACCTTATTCAGCAAAATACATTTCTATTGTTGGACCGATGATGCCGCTTACTGATTCAAAAGGATTACATGCAGGTATGCAGCAATTTGTTTCTGACACATTAAAATATAAAGCTTTCCAGGCGAGTGAGTTTGGAAGATATTTCAATTATTCATTTTTTGAACCTAACGCTGAAGGATTACGTTTATTGGTTGAGCATATAGAATCTGGAAAAATTGATCCATGTGTTTCTCAAATTTTTTCTCTTACTCAAGCACCTGAAGCACATAGGGCGATAGAGACGGGGCATACCAGAGGAAAAATTGTATTTGATATGAGCTTAGTAAATAAAGATAATTCTACTGAAGAAATAGAAAGTATGCACTGTATGAAACATTGATAACGTGTGCTAATTGCAATGGAAAAACAATATACTGCATTAATCGTTGGGGCCGGACCAGTTGGTTTAGTTACTGCTCACTTATTAGAGAAATTTAATATTAAGAGTTTAGTAATTGATAAAAAACACACGGCTTACACTTATCCTAGAGCTATTGGTATTGATGATGAAACTTTACGTATTTTAAGAAACGTATGTCTTGAAGATGAAGAGATAAAAAACTTATGTAATAAACCAAAAATTGAATATTTTACGCCAAGTGGTTATAAGCAGTTCATACCAAACGAGACTTATCGTCCTTTTGAATACCCTATTTTATCAACATTCTATCAACCAGAATTAGAAAAGATTTTACGGGGCAAATTGTATGCTTCAAAATTTGTAACATTTATTTCTTCATGTGAGATCCTTAACTTTATAAAAAAAGACGATTATTATTTAATAAACGTCTTTTATCTTGGAAAAGTCGTTCAAATAAAAGCCAATTATATTCTTGGATGTGACGGCGCTAAAAGTTCTGTACGTAGATTGTGCGGAATACAGTTTGAAGAGTTAGGTACTGGTGAAGATTGGGTTGTCATTGACCTTTATGATAGCCAAAAAATTAGGGATAACATAAAAAACATTGCAAAAAATGGAATTTATAAGTTTCCTTGCGTCACAATTAATTTTCCACCAAAAATGCGTCGTTTTGAAGTTAAAATACCTACTGCAATTAATTTTGTGGATAAAAACAGCGATAACCTTATACAGTTACTTTTGGAAGATTTTATAAAAGACGAGAATCCTCATATCATACGTTCAAGAATATACAAGCGAAATTTTTGTTTGGCAGAAAACCTTTCTGTAGATAATGTTTACTTGCTTGGTGATGCAGCGCATTTGATCCCACCATATGGCGGGCAAGGAATGTGTTCTGGAATCAGGGATTCATATAATTTATGTTGGAAATTAGCAAGCGTTATTCAAAAGAAATCCTCTCCTAAGCTTCTAGCCACATATAATGATGAACGTTCTGCAGCTATTAAAGAAACAATGCAGTTTATCCATAATTTAACTAAAGATATAGCAGAAACAAAAGATTCAGAGCCAATTAATTGTCATTACTATAGAAAAATAAAACCTCTACCTAGGGCTTTAGCTTCTATGAATAGTGGGGTATTTTCAAGCGGCTCTTGGCTCCCTTCTATTTTCATTTCAAAAAACAATGAAATAAATAGATTAGATGACCTATTAATCGGTAAATGGAGTATCTTATTTAATAAGGATCACTTTGTTAAGTTTAAATCGTTTTTATTGCAATCTAGTATAAATTTAAACTCAATAGATATTGATTTATCAACAATTAGTAATTTAGAAAATTTAGTAAATCAAAGCCTTTATGAACATAATGTAGTTAGTTTAATTAAATCTGGGCTTGCTTTAATTATACGCCCTGATTTATTTATTTTTAGAGTTATTGAACACGAAAATGAGTTGTCATTAGATAATAATATTTATTATGGTTGAGTGTGATGTATTGATCGTAGGTGCAGGTCCTGTAGGACTGACACTAGCAATAATTTTAAAGAAATTTAATATTTCTTATAAAATCATTGATAAAGCGTATACCTGGTCAAGCAAAAGTAAGGCTATGACAATCACGTCACGCACATTAGAGCTTTTAAATACAATTGGTATAGCTGAAAATATAATAAAAGAGGGTATACCGTCTTATTACCTCAATTATTTTTATAATAAATATAAACTTGGCCAAGCCAAGTTCAGTCGTCTTGATAGTAAGTATAATTTTATATTACAAATTTCACAATCTATAACTACTAAAATACTTAATGATCAACTTGAAAATTTAGATACTACAGTAGAACGTGGGTTAGAACTCACCTCGTTTGAACGTAATGATAGATGGATAACGTGTTACATTTACAATAATCGCAGCGATATTCACAGTAATATTAGGACAAATTATTTAATTGCTTGCGACGGTGGACACAGTGCTATTAGAAAGTCTGATGGGATGATTTTTCATGGCGAAGAAGATGATGAAACATTTCTTATGGCGGATATTCCTATAAAAAATTTACCTTTAGCTTTTGATCAGCGGCATCTATTTTATTTAATGCATTCTTTCCTTTACATTATGCCTATTACGTATAATGGGAATAATTTTATTTATAGAATCATTACTACAGAAAAAAATAAAACTGAATATACGAATAATTCTGTACTTGAACTGTTTAAAAAACACCTATGTAATTTACATTATTCTAATATAGAGTTTGGGGATCCCATATGGATATCTACTTTTAATCCAAAGCAATACGTTGTAAATAGTTTTTATAGAAACAAGGTAATTTATGTAGGAGATGCCGCTCATATTCAAAGTCCTATTGGATCACAAGGCCTTAATACCGGAATACAGGATGCATTTAACCTTGGCTGGAAACTTTCTTTTGTTCTTCAGAATGGATGGAGTCAATCTATCCTTAATAGCTATAATGCGGAAAGGAAGGCAGTTGCTAATAAGTTATTTGACTACAATAATTTTATAAGCAAAGTTGTTTTTGGGCATAAGCCTATTAAACGATTTTTTTCTATATTATCCAAGGCCACATTAGGAATAGATTTTTATAATTTAAAAGAAGTGGAAATAATTTCGCAATATAGAGTTAATTATAACAAGGTAAACAGGTCACCCATAATTGGGAGTAGAATGCCAAATTTTAAGCTAGATGATGAAAGATCAATATACGACGTTCTTTGTCCTACTAAATTTAATCTAATCCTCTTCGATAATAAAAATATCTCTAATTACACTAAAACTAATTCGCTAATAAATTTAATTCTAATAGAAAAAAAATGGAATAAATTAAAAAACGAGTTTTTTTTAAAAGCATTGGCGTACTTAATTCGGCCTGATTGCTATATTATGGATGTATTAAACTCCGAAATTGATATAAAGAAATTAATTTCATCAGAAGAGTTTTTTAATCTCTATGTCCATAAAAGATTAGGTTAGAGCTTTTGTTTGTTATACTTATGATTCAGAGGCTAAGTAAGCCATTGTCCACTATATTGAGCAAATTATTTGAAGTCTAGTAGACTGTAAATGCTTCTAAGCTTGATTTATCTAGGTTGCCCGCCCATTTCACGATGTGAAAACCAGCCAAGACCTCACTTTTGCATCGTCTCTACGAGACTTGAAAACTGAGGTCTTGGCTTTGGGCGGGCATGAGAATAAATTAAAGTAAAGATAGTAGAAGAAGAGAGAGAGAAGAGAAAAATTTCATATCTTTAAAATTATTAAATAAATTTATAGAATTATCTTTAATCCAATAAAAAAATGAGGTTCTCCCTATGGTCAAACCATTATCCCTAAAAGACTTCAGATCAGTCAGAAAGATATTAGAACCAAAAGATTTTGGATTGGGCTCTAAAAACCCCGATCCTGCGCCTACTGATCTTATTGACAAAGAATCATGGGATCATTTAACTAATTTGACTGATCATGTGGCCATACTGACATCGAATCATTTTGGAAGCATTATAAATGAATTATTAAGTTTTAAATTACTATGGTTAAGGTTAATTAATACTGAAAACTATAAAGATTTTTATTTAGAAACTTGTATATTATCAGTCTATGAAGATCTTGAGGCTGCTTGTTTTAATTTATTACATGGCTTTTATAGACAAGTATTTCAAGTATTGAGAAGCGCCTTAGATCATATGATAGTAAGTATCTACATAGAAACCATGGATCATAAATCCTTGGAGAGTAAATGGGCATTTGAAAAACAAGAAATAAAGTTTGGAAATGCCTGTAATTCTTTAAAAAACTATCCAGCTATAAAAGAATTAGAACTTTTCTTAGAAGAAAAAGAAAAAGATAGTTTGTTCCAGGCTAAAAATAGAGAAAAAAACTATGAAGGAGGTTTGATAAGACGATTATTTGGAAGATTAAGTAAATATATTCATCCCGATCATGAATATACAAATGGCCATCTATGGGAAAGTAATGGTCCAATTTTTCATCCGGTTTCTTTTTCTTGTGCAGTGGAATGTTACCATGAAATAATTTTAGTATGCTTATTGCTGTTTAAAATGGTCAAAAAAGATTTTCTTATTGATAGTGAAGACATTGAAACATTTTACCGCCTTTATAATTTGGGTGTTCTTGAAAGATCAAGTACATTAAAATCTGCTATGAAATATGTTTTTACAGGTTATTTTGAAAATTCAAAAAGTTCAGAGCCTGTAAACTAAATTGTGTAAATGCTTATTATTACCTAAGCTAATGCGCTGAAAAAAGCACTAGCGATAAAAGAGAAATAAGTAATGAAACAAGAACAAGAAATAAATATAGC
The DNA here is from genome assembly GCF_019285595.1 of Rickettsiella endosymbiont of Dermanyssus gallinae. NCBI lineage: Bacteria > Pseudomonadati > Pseudomonadota > Gammaproteobacteria > Legionellales > Coxiellaceae > Rickettsiella > Rickettsiella endosymbiont of Dermanyssus gallinae. The sequence goes on along the minus strand of NZ_CP079094.1, from coordinate 1,276,286 downwards.
TCCCGAATTAATCAGTGAATTGGCTAAATCCATAAAGAGTGAAAAAGATATATCTGCGCTGAGCAAGCAGCTATTAAAGCTCACGGTAGAACGAGCCATGGATGCAGAGCTAGAGGAGCATCTAGGCTACGAAAAGCACGCGATAGAAGGCAAGAATACGGGAAATAGCCGCAATGGTTATTCACCGAAGCGATTAAAGGGTGATTTTGGCGAAGTTGAGATTAACACGCCTAGGGATCGAAATAGTACGTTTGAACCTCGACTTATACGCAAAGGACAAACGCGCTTGACGGAGTTTGATGAACAGATTTTAGCGCTGTATGCCCGAGGGATGACTACCCGTGATATAGCGGCGACGTTCAAAGAAATGTACGGTGCGGAGGTATCGCACAGCTTGATTTCTAAAGTGACTGAAGCCGTGATGGATGAGGTGACGGTGTGGCAGAATCGCCCCTTAGAAACGGTATATCCTATCGTGTATTTAGATTGTATCGTTATTAAATGCCATCAAGATAAACGTGTGATCAATAAATCCATCTATTTGGCTTTGGGCATTAATTGTGAAGGACAAAAGGAATTACTCGGCTTGTGGATAGCTGAAACCGAGGGTGCAAAATTTTGGCTATCTGTATTAACCGAATTAAATCATCGTGGGGTAAAGGATATTTTTATTGCTTGCGTGGATGGACTAAGCGGGTTTCCAGAGGCAATAAACGCGGTATTCCCAAAAACGAAGGTTCAGCTCTGCATTGTGCATCTTATTCGTTATTCCTTACGCTACGTACCGCATAAGGACATGAAAGCCGTGGTAGCGGATCTTAAGCTTATTTACCGTGCTATTTCTATAGAGCAAGCCGAAGAAGCGCTTCTGATGTTCAGTGAAAAATGGGATAAAAAATATCCCGCCATTAGCCGTACCTGGCATAAAAACTGGAGTAATATGGTGACCTTATTCGATTATCCTGACGACATACGAAAAATTATTTATACCACCAATGCCATTGAATCACTCAATAGTGTGATTAGAAAATCAATTAATAATCGTAAAATCTTTCCTAATGACCAATCGGCATTAAAAGTAGTATATTTAGCGGTACAGAAGGCATCACAAAAGTGGACGATGGCTTTACATGATTGGAGAGCCGCTATGAATCGATTCGCTATCGAATTCGAGGGTAGGTTCTCCTGACACGGCACTTACACAAAATTGTTTACAGGCTCAATGATTAACAGTCATTTGCTTAAAATATAACTTATTGAAAAAACAACAATTTTAACTGTGGCGGCTATTACAACTATCACAGAAAAGCACATGAAAACCCGTTTCAATCACGCAAAAGTCCGGCACGGATTTTATATACGTTATTGCTGTTTGCTACAATGTCATCAAATGAATTGACTAAAAAATAATCTATGAAAAAACAATGTCCACAGGCTGTAGAAACCAAACGATTACTTGGTTTAATACCTAGTCTTAACGATTTAGATGACTATTACTGCATGATGCAAAATAAGCAATTTGTTGATTGCTATGGTGTAGCGTTTAATAAAGAAGAACTTTATAAGCGAGTCATTTCAGATATCAATCACTGGCAACAATATGGTTTTGGCATGTGGCTATGGCGTGATAAAGAAAATAAAGATTTCGTTGGTCGAGCAGGGTTAAAATATTTCCTATTGGATAATAAGAATGAAGTTGAATTGGGTTATGCCATAAGACCTGAATATTGGGGAAAAAGTATAGCTGTGGAGATGTCTTTAATGGCTATTGAGTTAGCATTTAATAGACTTTCTTTACCAGAACTTATTTGTTTTACGAGCTTTCAAAATTACCAATCATTGCGTGTTATGCAGAAACTAGGATTTGGCTATGAAAAAGATTTTGTCTATTTGGATATCCCCCATAAATTACACCGTTTAAGTACTGTGAATTTAGTGCTTTAATCTTAATCTACTTTTTAGTTTTTTCTAGAGCTTTTATAAGATCTTCAATGACTTTAAGGTCATCAATTTTAAAAGGCTTTTCAAAAAGAAAGTCTATTCCGGCTTCTTTACAAATGCGTTCCATCGACTTAAAGGGGTAGCCTGTTAAAGCAAAGACAGGAAGGTAGGATTTGTTCGTTTCTTTTTCCCAGTCACGATAATTTTGTACAAGATCGATTCCATCTGTTTCGGGCAAAACGAGATCTAATAACGCCCATTTGTACGTATAACTTTTCAAATAACTGAGTGCTTGAACACCATCTTCAACTGCTTTAACACGATAACCTTGCTGTTCAAGTAAGTTTTTTATAGCACGTAGAACCAGTAGATTATCTTCAGCTAACAGGATTGAGTATTTTGGAAAAGAATCCTTTTTTTGTATGCGTTCTTTTTGTTTGAAAGAGAATAGACGACGAGCGATTTTTCTCATGGTATTGTTATTTATTGTATGAATATTTTAGATTACATTGATTATTATATATCTATTATATAGTTATAACTACCTGAATAGAGCTCAAATAGAAAGTATGAGGATAGCTAAGTTATAAGGCTCTGGGTTCTGATTTGGTTCCTTTTCTCTCCTGTGTTATCTTTTTCCACTTATTAGCGGAATAATGTATGAAGATTAAGATTATTAACGTATTTTCTTATAATCATCAAGGTGGAAACCCCTGTGCCATAGTCGATAATGCTATCGCGCTTAGTGAAGAAGCCATGCAGAAGAAGGCAACTGAGTTAAATCTGCCTGAAACAGTTTTTATCATCCCTGATAAAAATCAGTACTTGTTACGGTTTTTTGCAACAAAAGGCGAACTTCCTCTGTGCTGCCACGGTACGCTTGGTGCGGTCTTTTATCTATTTAAATCCAATGTTAACCAACGTCCAACTATAAAGACCTATAAAGATAATATCAAAATTGATGTTAAATATGAGAACGATTTGGTCTCCATGTCTATTGCCAATAAGGGAAAAGTATTAAATACCCCTATAGACCCTTCTGTCATCAGTACGATGTTGAATATCGAAAAAGAATTTCTAGCAAAAGATTTGCCCTGTACCGCCGCTTCTATAGGAAGTCCTAAGTTATTCGTCCCGTTTATTAATAGGGCAGCTTTATTTGATATGAAGCCCGATTTAGACTTAGTTTCTCAATGGTGTAAAGATAACGCCATTAATGGTCTTTATGCTTACTCTAACGATGTAGAAAACCCTAACTTTGATTACGTAGGGCGGAATTTAAATCCCTTATTTAGCCACCAAGAAGATATTGCAACAGGCACGGCCGCGGCGGCACTATGCCAAATGCTATGCAAAAGCCGCGGTCAATCAGAGGGTACTTTTACCATAGAGCAGGGTGCTAATTTAGGAAGCCCCAGTCAAATCTATGTTTCTATCTCAAAGAAAAGCATAGAGATTAAGGGGCAAGCTTATTTTTCAAGTTGAAGATGCTTTTTACAAGCTCTAATAAGGTTAGAATTACACCTTTTCTTGTTCTAGCTCTTCTTTAGAAAGCTTCAGAATTTCTTCAATAGTACTTTCATCAAACCCTTTGGACTGCATAATTCTTGTAACAGAATTTACACCTTTCTCAAAGCCTTCCTGTTTTAGTTGTTGTGCGAATGTCATGATAATTTCTTTATCCTCTGGTAGATCAGTAGTGAGAATTTGAACAAGCTGCTCAACGGCATCAGGCTCATTCTCATCCTGGGTCTCATTTATTACATATTTTACCATAAACCGACGAGATTCTTTATTTAACTGCTTTAATATCCCTTTAATAGCTTCGCGTCTCTGTTTAAGAATAGTCAAAAAATTCCTTGTCCGAGAATGCTTTAGAAGCATTTCCATTAAAAAAGCGAGGCCGTCTTTAGCAAGCTCATCATCTGAAAGAACCGTTAGGTCAAGTAACGTAAAGGGCATAAAAGCAACTTGTTTAGCAAGATCAGGGGTATCGAAGCACTGATAGACATCGAGGGGATGTGGGTAAGGCGACTCTATACCATGATAAAGGCAAATCGGTAAGACAATCGGTAATTTTTTGTGGCCTTGGCGAATATGTTGATCCATAGCCGCAATACTATATTGCAATAACCTAAATGCCATTAATTCTTCATTGGCGGTTGATTCTGCCTCTAACAGAAAGAAAATATATCCTTCTTTGTTATCAAATTGACAGCGATACACAATATCTGAATGAATTTGACGAAACTTAGGTAAAATAAAACTCTTATCCGTTAGTTCTAATGTATTTATATTAATACGCTTATAGATTTCGGCTGGTACTCGTGCTTTAAGATAGGAAATAGCTACTTTCTTTTCTGTGAGAGATATTTTAAAGAGCTTATCAAAAGGTTGGTGGATCGTAATGGTCATTTTTTTATTATCCCTTATTTTTAATTAACCAATTGTTTTTACTACAGAAAGGAAAATTAGGGTTTCTTTTTTTCTTTAGCTAGGAAATCATCTATAAGCTTATTAAGAACCTCTTTCACGGTTAATCCTTTGGCTGCAGCTATCACTTTTAATTCTCTATGCTTTTCTTGGGATAGCATAAACCCAACTCGAGTGAGCGGATTTTTTTGGCTTTTAGAAAGTTTTGTCACATTCATCCCTTACTTAAATATAATAATGTAAAAATTTACACTTGACAATTTTTACATTATAGCATAACTTTATAAAGTATTCTTATTTAGCTAAGAGCTAACATAAATATAGGTAATTAAAAAGAGAAGCGCTAGTAGCCGAGATTCGCACTCTCAACTACCAGCTAACCACAATCTACTTACTAGGAGTAAACTATGGCTAACGTCAGTTTAAATCAATCCGTCCGTGTTCAGCAATCGTTAGAAGCACTTACCTATCGATCCTGCCAATTGAGTAAGCAAACTCAAATCCTAACCAAACTCATTACGTTACAGCTCGGCAAGTTAACCCATCAACTAGACAAAGAGCGCAAGCAATCCAAAAAATTTATCCCTCTCTATGATCGAGAAAAATTTGTACAGCTTAACGAACTTTATCTATCAAAAGTTAAACAACTCCTTAATAGGCTTTTCCTGGAAGAACAGTTATTAGAAGAGAAATTGCATAACCATCAAGCCATTATCAATCGCATTAAGTCAGAGGTGGCTCATGCTTAGTAACCCTTACCAATCCTAGGGTTGTACATCTTTAGGAACATTTAAACCACTAAACAACCTTAAATGAGTTAAGGAGTCATCATGACTATGAATGTCAATGTAAATCAATTTTGGTGCTTAGAACAACCTGCTCGCGATTATCTATTTGAAATCAAACATTTGAATGAGCATTTATACCGACTTAAACATGCTACAACTAAACTTTTATTTGATTGCCATGCTTACTTTTTATCTTATGAGATGCTTTGTAGGCTGATTCAAAAAGAAGAGTTCGGATCAATCAAATTAATCGATATTAAATATTTATACCAACTTTTTTATTCCCAACGATTGGATGAGTTAAAACTAATGGCATCCGACTTAATGCCCTATAAAGAGCGATTACATAAGTGCTATCAAAAACACTTCCGCCCCGTAATAGACGAGATAGAAAAAGGGGAGGTTAAGTAATTATATGCCGATAATTAAATACTGAGGGATTATTTAAATCCCTAGAGTTTCCTAACCACCAACCCCGTTAGGGGCGACAGCGACAATGCGCTAACACTGTCGCTGTCGCTGTCTGGCCACTTAGCATAACAACCTAATACTAGTAGGAGTTAGCCTCATGACCACATGTAGCTTATCTCGATCGCTCGATCGAAGCAAATTTAAAAATGTCAATATCCAGTTTCATGAATTCCAGTTTCATGAATTCCAGTTTCATGAATTCCATCTAATTTTTTATCTATTCATAATAAGCACATCCAAAATAAAAAGAGGTTGTGGAATGTATGCGTATCTCAGCACTAATTCCCAAATGTATGGGAGTTGATATGGCCTACAGTGAAAAAAGAGAATTAGCTTGGAGTAGAACGCTCTTACATGAAGATTATTATAATAACGAACGTACTAAATTATCCCTTATTAAAAGAGGAATAAATCATCCATCATCATTGCAATTTCGATTAGAAAAACTGTTTCTTTTACACCAAAACCTAAAAGGTTATGTTTTTTTAGGAGATCTTTCAGAACAGGAGGTTTGCTGCCTTCTTTTAGCAGCCTGGGGTGTGGGAATAAAAGAATGCGCAAACATACTTAAAATAAAAGAAGATACCGTACATAAAATCCGTACTAGAGCCTGCCAAAAATTAAATGCCATTGATATACCTAATGCTGTATTTAAAGCAAGCGAGGTAGGAATTTTCATGGTTGATAGCATTGATTTTATCATCGAGCTCCGGAATAAAAAAACTCAACTCATTCAGAAAAATATAAAAACTGAGGAAATGGACAATGCCTAATAATAACAATAAATCAAAATTAAAAGATTCCTTAGATAGTATATTAATTGAGCTAAAAAGTCTAACAGAATTAGTTATCGAACTAAATAAACCATTGGCTAATACAAAAAAACTCGCATTAACTTTAAATTATGACGAAGCTATTCCATTATATTTAATTGGTGACCCTGTGCGTGTACAACGCATTATATTAGAGTTAATAACGAATGCTTTAACATTTACTGAACAAGGAAAAGTGACATTAACGGTTCGGCTCAGCAGAAGCAATTACCACGAAAGTATTATAGAAATTGCTGTGAGTGATACGGGTATTGGCATGTCGCCGGAAGAGCTAAAAGATATATTTACTCGCTTTAAACGCTTAACGCCTTCTTCCCAGAGTATTTATAAAGGGGAGGGTTTAGGCTTGAGTATTATAAAGCAATTTGTTGATGATGTGGGCGGGGAAATTTTAGCGAGTAGCCAAGTAGGGCAAGGTACGACATTAAGTTGTTTTATACCCTTTGAAAATCCGTTAATCATAGACTCGGTCGATATTGTGGGATTGATTCCGATCAAAGTCAACAGCGAGGTTTAGCCGTTAGCTCGAGAGCTATTTTTTATATAGAGTTAGTAGGAAATACAGGGGCCATCTATTAGTTAGTTGCTGTTGTATTAATTTTTCATTATATTCCTTTCCCTATATCAAGGGACGAGATTTAGTGAAGAAAAACCTAGTGAGTCTCTACCTACTTGTTATGCTCTCCAAAGTAATGGTTTAATTCAATATAGTATTCTACGGATTTTTTAGAGATAAAAATAATAATTAAATGCTAATACAGCATTTCTCTTTTAAATTGAAAAACTTTAGTCATGATAACAATTACATCCACGTTTACGTCTGATCCTATTGCAGAACCTTTACAATTATTTTTAAAATTGATTAATGAAGTTCCTGAAATAAAAATTTCTCCTTATAGACAAATATTTCAACAATTACTTGATCCAGATAGTTTATTTAGACAGAACCAAGATACCAATATTATTTTGATTCGTTTTGAAGATTGGTTACCTTCTGAATCTGGAGAAGATAAAGGGTTATTTGCAGTTAGCCATGTTAAAAAAATGGCTGATAATTTCTTATCAACGCTTCAGGTACAGGCGAGTGAATTGCAAGGCCATCTGATTATAGGAATATGCCAACCTAGTCCCACTGTTTATGAAAATCCCATTTTAAAAGAGACGTTTAAAGAATTAGAAGTAGTGTTTCAACAAGCAATTACTCAATTAATAGGGGTTGATTTACTTACATACGATGAGATTAATACTTATTATCTAATTTCTGATTACCATAATCCATATGCAGATAAATTAGGACATATTCCTTATACGGAAAATTATTTTTATGCGCTGGCGGCTATGCTGGCTAGAAAAATTCATGCGATAAAGCACGCAGCTAATAAAGTTATCGTGTTGGATTGTGATTACACTTTATGGGATGGGGTCTGTGGTGAGGAAGAAGATGTAACGAATTTAAAGATAACAGCCGCCCAACAAGCGTTACAACATTTTGTTATCCAGCAGCAACAAATAGGAAAACTTATTTGTTTGTGTAGCAAAAATAAAGAATCAGATGTTTGGTTAGTGTTTGATAAACATCCGAATATGCTATTAAAGCGTGAGCATATTACCTCGCATCGAATAAATTTGAAAGAAAAAGCGCTCAATATAGCTGAAATAGCAGAAGAACTTAATTTATCACTCAATAGTTTTCTGTTTATTGACGATAATAGTCGTGAATGTAAGTTTATGAACGAGTTACAGCCCGAAGTGCTGACTATTCAATATACTGATAATATTTTGCATGTATTACAACATATTTGGTTTTTGGATAAACTGAATGTAAGCATAGAAGATACACAACGTACCAAATCCTATCAGCAAAAAGTGAAGCTATCCGCTTCAAAAGCCTATAATTCTCTTAGTCAATTTATTAATGATTTGCAGTTAGAAGTTCAATTATTAGAACTCACAATGGATCCTTCCCAGGTAGACCAACTAAAGAGAGCGGCTGAGTTAACGCGAAAAACCAATCAGTTCAATTGTACGACAGGTAGATTTACAGATAAGCAATTACAACAGCTTTTAAATAGTTCGAAGGTTGTCATCGTTCATATTAAAGATAATGAGAGAAACTATGGTTTGAAGGGAGTTATTATTTTTGAAATAAAAACTAATTCTCTCGAAGTATCAAATTTCTTATTAAGCTGTGAAGTGTTAGGCCGTGGAGCAGAGCACCGTATTCTTAATGAATTGGGCCTTATCGCTAAAAAAAATAATGTATCAACTATTAAGTTTCCTTTTATACCAACAGAGAGAAATGAACCCGCTAAAAATTTCTTAGCAAGTGTTTGTGATCCTGTTTTAAACGAAGGAGATCCAGTCACTCATTTTAGCATCTCTACAGAAAAAGCTTGCTTGGTTAAATATGATACAACGCAAAACTTTGTTAAATATAAAAAAGAAAAAACCGTACACACTGTAGAAAAACAGAAAAAAAAGGAAAATGCGATAGATTACCTTAAGATCGCAAATGAGTTTTCTACAATAGAGCAAATTCAATCGTGTTTAAGAATAGCGCGTCGTAAAAACTTCATTAATACTAATTTTATAGCACCTGAAACTTCTCTTGAGAAAAAATTGGTAAATTTATGGGAAGAAACTTTAAATATTTCAGGGCTCGGTTGTACGGATAATTTTACTCAACTAGGTGGTGATTCAATAAAAGCTACTCTATTAATAGCTAAAATTTATAGTATTTATGAGATAGAAATAAAAATAGATGAACTACTGACTAGTACTATAATGGATCTTGCTACTTTAATTGAAAGTAAACAAAGTGAACAAATCGATTATCCTAAAGAGGTGGCTTTAATTGGAGACAGAGAAAATAAGTTATTTCCACTTTCCTTTGCGCAACAACGACTTTGGTTTATGGATCAATTGGAGCCAAATAATCCTCTTTATAATATGTTTGTTGCGTTTGAACTTTTAGGTGAGTTAAACAAAGAAGCTTTAAAGCAGTCATTTTTGATTTTATTAGAGCGACATGAGAGTTTACGAACAGCATTTATTACGCAGGAAGGACAGGCTTATCAAACTGTTTTGCCTTATACACCGGAGTTGCTTGATTTTACTTTGGAAGAAATCAGCGATTCATCTGAACTTTTTTTACAAAAATTAGCGCATGAGGAGGCTCAACGGGTTTTTCAGCTTAATAATGCACCTTTATTAAGAGTTAGAATGTTGGAATATACGACGGATCGTCATGTTTTGATGTTATCTATGCATCATATTATTCATGATGGCTGGTCATTTCATATTTTTTGTAATGAGTTATCAGAAATTTACTCGGCATTAATTGAAAAAAGACTGATTAATTTACCAGTAAAATATTGGGATTACATTGATTTTTCGCAGTGGCAGCGGCATTTATTAGATGAAGCTAAACAAGAAAACCTGCTTAGTCATTGGTTAGAAGAATTATCTGGCTTTTCTCCTACAAAATTACCGCTAGATTATTCAATAGATGATGTTAACCAAAACAGCTATGAAGGGGCACGAATCCCCTTTTCAATCAAAGCGGAAACTGTAGCGGCTATTAAAAATCTTTCACAAGCTAATCAAACCACGCTGTTTACATCTTTATTTTCCGCGTTTTCACTATTGATAGGGCGTTACACGGGACAAGAAGATCTTGTCATTGGTACACCGATTTCAGGCAGGCATTCTCCAAATCTTGAGCATGTCATTGGATTTTTTATCAATATTTTAATGTTACGTACTGATACAAGTCTTGATCCTAGTTTTGAGGATTTTTTAAAGTTAAATAAAAAAATGATTTTAAAAGCTTTCCAGCACCAGGACTTGCCTTTTGAAAAATTGGTTTCTGCCTTAAATCAGTCGCGAAGGGTGGGAGAAAGCCAGCTCGATAATATCATGTTTATTTTTCAAAATTATCCTGTAGATCCTATAGAGTTAGCGGGTTTAAGTTGTAAGCGTATATTATCCGATAATGAATCTTTATTGTTGGCTGATTTTGAAAGCGCGAAAGTGGATTTATCTTTATATATGCAAGAAGTTGGCGACCAGTTGCAAGGTCTTTTTGAATATAATACCCAGTTATTTCAGCGTTCAACAATCGAAAGGCTTATTGGACAATTTCAGAGATTATTAGAAAATATCGTAGCCACACCGGCATTGCCCATTTCAAAAATATCGTTGCTGGATAAAGAAGAATGTATCCAATTATCGGCTGGGCTGAGTACCTACAGTAAAGATTACCCGGTTGATTCGTCATTATGTGAATTATTTCAACAGCAAGCTGAAAAAAAACCTAATAACATTGCAATAAGTTTAGGCAAAGAAGTCATTACCTATCAACAATTGAATGAACATGCAAATCAATTAGCGCGTCATTTAATTGACTTGGGTTTGCATCGAAAACAAACTGTTGGGCTTTATTTGGACAGAAGCGTTGAATTATTGGTTAGTTTGCTGGCTATTTGGAAAGCAGGAGCAACCCCTGTCTGTATCGATCCAAATTACCCTAAAGAGCGGGTTCAGTTTATTGTCAATGATTGTGAACCCGCGATGTTAATAAGTCAGGGAGATTTATATAGCAAGCTAGAGATAACGTTGAGACAACCTAATAAATTAGGGAGTATTGTACCCAGCATAGATTTAAATCAAGAACCTTGGCAAGATCATCCTTCTAAAACGGACTTAATGACTATAGCTTCTCCAGATGATGTGTTTTATATCATTTATACGTCTGGTTCGACAGGAGAGCCTAAGGGCGTACTGATTGAACAACGGGGCGTTGTCAATATGGTTTACAACCAGATTGAACTATTAGGTATTCATTCTAAGGATCGCATTTTACAGTTTGCTCGTCCGACGTTTGACGCTTTTTTTTGGGAGATATTGGGAACCTGGTTGGCAGGTGCTCAATTATGCTTAGTTTCTAAAGATATTAAATTAGTAGGTTATGAGTTAATAGAAGCATTGAAAACCGAATCTATTTCGGTCGCTACCTTGACCCCTTCAGTAGTGGAAATTATTCCAGAGGGAGTCGTATTACCCAAGTTGCGGTGTTTAGTATTAGCCGGTGAAGCGGCATCTGTCGCAACGATTGAAAGATGGAGTGGGCATTGCCAAGTTATTAATGCCTATGGCCCTACTGAAACGACTGTCTGTGCTTCCATTGAGAAAGTAGATTTATCAAGTGGTAAATTAGGTATTGGAAAACCTATTGCTAATGTAGAGATTTATTTGTTAGATGCCAATTTAGAGCCTATCCCCATAGGATCTGCTGGAGAGATGTATATAGGTGGAATGGGTGTAGCAAGAGGCTACTTAAAACGTGAAGCATTAAATCAGAGTAGCTTTTTGACCATTTCATTGAATGGTCAAAACAAGCGTCTTTATAAAACGGGTGATATGGCGCGATGGTTATCCGATGGACGCTTGGAATATTTAGGAAGAGTTAATGATGAACAGATAAAATTGCGTGGATTTCGTATCGAACTCGATGAAATAAAACGGCAGATACTTAAACATCCCGCCATTGCTAATGCAGTAGTAAGGGCATATGACCAGCATCTTATTGCTTACTTAGTGACTAAGCCTACTCATTCTCTCGAAAAAGCCGTCTATCTTTCTCATGCCGAGGAGCAAACCCAGCAGTGGCTTAAGTTGTATGAAGAGCTTTATCAGCGCTTGGATGCAACGCAACCACTTAATTTCAATTGTTTAGGCTGGAATAGTTCGTATACCCGAGAACCTTTTTTAGAAGAAGAAATGCAGGAATGGATCGATACGACCGTCGAAAGAATACTTTCTCTTAAGCCCAAACGCGTTTTAGAAATTGGTTGTGGGGCTGGGTTATTGATGACACGTATAGCGCCTTATTGTGACTTTTATAGAGCAACTGATTTTTCTGAGGCGGCGATCCAGTATTTAGAGAAGGTACGATTGAACTTAAATTTACAGGAAAAAGTAAGTTTGTTACAAAGAGCGGCAGGCGTTTTTGATGATAAAGAGCAATCTGATTACGATGTCATTATTATTAATTCAGTGGTTCAATATTTTCCTGATATAGAGCATTTGATTCAGGTGATAGAAGGATCAATCGTTTGTATGAAGCCTGGCGGGAAATTATTTATTGGAGACATTCGTAGCTTAAGGCATTTAGAAGACTTTCATCGCGCTACTCTTTTGTCTAATACCGGAGCCGAAAAAAAGCTATCTGAAAGGAGTGTCGCGGATAAAATCAAGCATGAAGAAGAGTTGCTTATTCAAGACAGTTTTTTTGAAAAATTTGCACAAAGCCATCCCTTGCTTGAGTGTGCTATCACACAAATCCGTCGCGGTAGGCACATTAATGAGTTGACACAGTTTCGTTATGATGCCGTTCTATGTAAAAAAGGGCCTCAGTCTGTTCCAATGTTGCGGGTATCTTGGACGGCATGGGGTGAAAAATTTACAACACAAGAAACGATTCAAAAAACTTTATTACATGAGTCGCCTTCTTATTTAGCTATTCAAGGTATTCCTAATGTTAGATTGCCTCTCTCTAAGGATAAATTATCTGAAATAACGAATAGTTCGGCAGAGAATCCAGAAATATTATCCGGTTTAGCTGAAGAATTAGGCTATCGAGCCGTTATTAACTGGTCTAAACACGATCCCGTACATTGTTTTGATATTGTTTTTTATAGGGGGGAAGAATTAGTACATATTGTTGAACAAGATCACTTTTCTGATCAATTATCAAATGTAGAAAATTGGTCGACCTATGCAAATCAGCCACAAACTATTAAGCTGCAACAAGGCATTCTAAGTGATGTAAAGGAAAAAATTAAAGCAATACTTCCAGATTACATGATCCCCGCTAATTGGTATTTTATTGAAGAGATGCCATTGACATCTCATGGAAAAATTGATGATAAATTTTTAAGAAGCTTGCGTTTAGAAAAGGCTAATTATTCATTTAATCCTCCTACTACAGAAACCGAAAAACAGTTATGTTTATTATGGGAGTCTTGCCTAAATATTAATAATTTAGGTATTGATGATAATTTTTTTGAAAATGGTGGGGAGTCATTACGCGCGGTTGAATTAATTTCTAAAATAAATGAAGCGTTTAATCTAGATCTTCCTGTAAAAGTTATAATGGATTTTCCAACTATTAAAGCATTAGGCACTGTTATTGAGAAAAAACAACTGGGTGAAAAAGAAGTAACCTCTCCTTCTTTAATAAGTTCAGTGGTCACATTAAAAAAAGGGTCTAATGATGAATTGCCGTTATTTCTAATACATCCAGTAGGCGGAATGGTATTTTGCTATAAAGCTTTAATAGAGCAATTAAATTTCAATGGTGCTTGCTATGCCTTGCAAGATCCCAGTATTGGGGTCAAAAAATTAATTTTTTCTAGTATTAAGGAAATGGCGGCCAGCTATATCGAGTGTATTAAGCATTTCCAACCTAAGGGGCCTTATAAGCTAGCAGGGCATTCTTTCGGGGGTACGGTTGCTATTGAAATAGCCCGACAGTTGATAGAAATGAAAGAGGAAGTTCAATTTGTTGCTTTATTTGATACCTGGGCTAGGGCAAGTAATAAAGAGAAATTACATCATCAAGTAAAAGAATCGCTTGTTAAAGAATATGAGGCTACTAAGCGAAAGGAGTATAGTGCTAAGCTATTTCGAGTAGGGCCTATTATAGATTTGTCTTTTTGGATAAAACTAGGCGCAGATCGTATGAATCTATCTTTAAATTATCAAGTTCCAAAAAACCTAAATTTTCCCATTATTTTGTTTAAAGCGGAGGAAAGTTCAGATAAAACAATAGGCGAGCAAGCATCATTAACTAATTACTGGGACAAATATAGTGCTGATCTAAAAATACACAGTGTTTATGGAAATCATGAATCTATGTTAGAAAATCCTTATGTTAGCCAGACTGCCTTTTTACTGGATTTTTATTTGAGAGCTGATTCTAAATTACAGCAGGAGCATGCTCAAATGACTAAAAGGTATGGCGCAAATTATTAATATATTTTTTATAGGCTAGGAAATTACCTATGTTAAAAGAAGAGAAAACTTATAAGAAAACGATGGATCTTTTATCTATAGGGGTTTATTGGAAAGATAAAAAAAACCTCTATATTGACTGTAATCTTTATTTTTGCCAATTATTAGGTATAGGCTCGAGTGATATCATTATTGGAAAAAATGATGAAACTTTGAATAATGAGATTCATTACAAGGATACTTCTAAAACAATAGACGGGCAAACAACGGTCCTAGAGAAAAGCATTATTCATAAAAAGGGGATTAAAAAACATTTGCTTATTCATGAAGTCCAGTTAGAGGATAACAAGGATAATGAAATAAAAATTATGGGGGTAGTGACAGAAATTACTTCTTTAAAAAAAGAGATTTTAACCTTAAAAAAATATAAAAAGGAAGCTCAAACCTATTTAGAAAATATTATGGCTAGGATGCCAGGTAGTGTGTATTGGAAGAATAGGGAAGGCGTATATTTAGGGTGCAATGGCTACGTTGCTAAAATAGCAGGTGTTTCTTCTATAAAAGAAGTGATAGGCAAGACAGATTTTGATTTCTCTTGGAAAGACGAGGCTCCTACTATTTTACAAGCAGAACGTGAGATTATGGAAAGTGAAGTCCCTAGAGAGTTAGAAATCTCAGGTAGGTTATCTAATGGAAAAAAAGCTACCTTCTTAGTTATTAAAACGCCTTTATATAATGTTAAGAAAGAAGTTATAGGTATTTTGGCTACTTCTTTAGATATTACGGAAAGAAAAAGATTGGAAGAAAATTTAGTTGCCGAAAAAGAAAAGGCAGAAGCGGCTAATCAGGCAAAAACTGAGTTTCTGGAAAACATGCGTCATGACATCCGAACGCCCTTGTCGGGAATCGTGGGTTGCGCTCATTTGATTCAAAGGCAATCAAATAATCCAAAAAAAGTAGAAGAATATGCGACAGACCTTGTGGACTCAAGCAATGCTTTATTGGAATTCCTGAATAAAATATTAGAAAGTATACAGGTAGCAACGGGAGAAATTCCGCTCTTAAGGAAAAAATTTGACTTAAATAAAATATTAGAACAGGTCGTACACTTAAACAAGCCGCAGGCTGATGTAAAAAATCTTGATTTACATTTTTATTATGATAAAAATATTCCTCCGTACTTGCTAGGCGATCCCATACGACTACAACGTATTGCACTAGAACTCGTGACCAATGCGTTAAAATATACGGATAAAGGTGAAATTAAAGTCAGCGCACGTTTAATAGAGAATAAAAAACGTGAAGTGATCATTGAATTGCGTGTCAGCGATACAGGGATGGGTATTCCTCGAGATAAGCATCAAGAGATTTATACTCGCTTTACACGCTTAACGCCCTCGTATCAGGGTATTTATCCAGGAACAGGCTTGGGTCTTTCAGTGGTTAAACAATTTATTGATGACTTGGGAGGTGAGATTCAGCTTGATAGTCAACCCAACCAAGGTTCAACCTTTACGTGTTACATTCCTTTGCAAGAATCGTTATCACCACCTACCGATAAAAATGAAACAGAAGAGACTTTATCGTTTGCAAAAGGTATTCACGTACTCACTAAAAAAACGACTGTGGCACCTGGGTTACAAGAAATGCCTGTGACGACAGGAAGTCGCGTGTTAGTGGTTGAAGACCATCCAATCGCTGCCAAAGTAGCACAGGGCGCGCTGTTAGAGCTTAACTGCCAAACGGATATTGCTCCAGATGGGAAAACAGCGTTAACTTTGGTAGAAAAAAACTATTATGATCTGATATTGATGGACATTGGCCTCCCGGATGGAGATGGTTGTGATGTAACACGTCGTATTCGTTTAAAACAATGGCAGAGTAATCCATCGGTTCCTATTATTGGATTAACAGCACACACCGTTGAAGAAAAGAAGAAGCGTTGTCTTGAAAATGGAATGAATGCGATCTATAGCAAACCATTAACCCCTGAGAAAGCCTCAGAAATACTCAGTGTGTTTCTATCACACTCACAAGCCTCTGCTTTAAAAGCAAATCGTGATGAATCCTCCAATAATAATGATTTACAGTCATTGCCTCTTTTAGATAAAGAGAAGGCGTTAAAACTACTGGGTAGTGAAGAAATATTTCATGAGCTGCTGGGATTACTAGAAAGCGGGTTGATAAAAGAAATAGTGGAGCTAAAACAATATCATCAGGACAAGGATTGGCAGGGTGTAGCAAAGTTGGCACATAAATGGAAAGGTGGAGCTAGTTACTGTGGTGCGAGTCGCTTAGAACAAGTCTGCAAAGAAATTTGCAAAGAAATAGGAGCTGCATTAAAAGCAAAATCACCTGAGAAGCTCGAAATACTTTATCAAGCGTTACTTCAAGTTGTAGAAGAAACTAACGAAGCAGCTAGAAAAATTATAGCGTCTGATAAGTAGATAATTAAAGCAATGTATCTTCCTAAAGAATTGGAAAAAAATATCCTTAGTATCTATGGGCAAGTGGGCAGAGAGTGGTTAGATAATTTACCCCACTTATTGTCTTATTATTCTAAAAAGTGGCAGTTAACGGTTAAAGATTGTTTCAATAACGCCAGTTTTAATGTAGTTGCCAACGTTATTTTAGAGAATGGTCATCCAGCTATTTTAAAGTGTGGTGTTCCTAGTAAAGAGTTTATGAATGAAGTAGCAGCGCTTCAGCATTTTAATGGAGTAGGGTCTGTAAAATTATTGGGTGCAGAAGCAGGTGCAGGTATTATGTTATTGGAAAGGCTGGTACCAGGTACTTTGTTAGAAGAGATTCCTGATGAAACACAACGTGTAATAAGCAGTGTGGAGCTTATACAGAAACTACATAGACCCTGCCAAGAGACCGCTTTATTTCCTAGCTTAGCCGATTGGTTTCAAGGATTTCAGCGTCTTTTTCAATATTTTCAGGTCGGAACAGGGCCTTTTCCTAAACAGTTAGTTGAACGAGCAGACGCTATGAGCCAAGAGGTTATTAACCTCGATGGGGCCTACGGTATTGCTACATGGGGATTTGCACTACGGTAATATTTTATTGTCAGATAAATATGGTTGGTTAGCGATTGATCCTAAAGGGGTGATAGGTGAACGCGAATATGAAATTCCTTTCCCTCGCTTGAAGGGTGAAATTAATGAAAGCCTTATTAAGCGCCGATTAGACCAATTCATAGAGATATCTGGATTTGATAAATCACGTGTGTTGGGCTGGGCTTTTTGCAAAGCGGTATTAGCGGCCTGGTGGTCATTTGAAGATCAGGGTGAAATTTGGCAACCTTTTCTAAGGTGTGCCGAAATATTAAAAGTATGAAAATGCATATAAATAGCAAAACTAGACGTTCAAAACATGATTGATCCGAATGAAAAAATAAGGTTTGTTGAACTAACAGAATATAACCCAGAATGGCCAAGAATATTTTCTGATGCTGCCAAGGACATTAAATCTATTCTGAAAGAAAACTGTGTCCAAATTCATCATATTGGTAGCACAGCCATACCTAATATTTATGCTAAACCAATCATTGATATGCTGCCTGTCGTCAAAGATATTAGTTTGGTCGATTCATTAAACCATGAATTTGAAAATCTAGGCTACGTTTGTATGGGAGAATACGGTAATCCTGGCCGTCGTTTTTATTGGAAGTCTAAAACTAAAAGAACCCATAATATTCACTTATTTGAGCAAGGGGCATCTGAAATCAGGCGTCATTTATTATTCAGGGATTTCATGATTGCGCATAAAGATTATGCACAGGCCTATTCGCTGCTAAAACAGTCATTAGCCGACGTATTTTCTGAAGATATAGAAAATTATGTCAATGGAAAAAGTTCTTTTATCCAGATGATCGATTATAAGACCGGCTCAGCAAAAGCCGAACAATTGGATGCGAAAGATAATATTATTATTGAACCGTACCATTCTAATTGGCCTAAACTAGCTGAAGCTGAGATAAAAGCAATTAAAGGAATTTCAAGTCAATTATCATATGTTTCAATAGAGCATTTAGGCAGCACGGCTGTACCAGGGCTTGCAAGCAAGCCAGTGATTGATATTTTTATTGCTGTAAAATCGATAGAAGAAGCTAAGCAATGGATTAAACCACTTGAGACATTAGCTTATGTTTTTTGGGCTGAGAACCCCAGCAAATCTCATTTGAGATTTTTTAAGGGCATGCCGCCCTTTGGATCAAAAAGAACCCATCATGTTCATATTATCGAGAACAGTAGCGGAAAAATGGAACATAGAATTTTATTTAGAGATATCTTAAGACGTGATCAGAAAATTAGGCTTGAATATGAAGCGCTTAAAATGAAATTGTCAGGCGCTCATTCGGCTGATCGCGAGGCATATACGGATAAAAAAGGTGCATTTATTAAAAAAGTGTTGCGGGAACAGGGTTATTTAAAGTCAATATCTCGATAAAATGTGTGAAGATGATAAATTTAGTAAAAAAATTTAATACGAAACAGGACGTATAGTATGCAGATTGATTTTCCATTATCTCCCTATGAAAATATCGTATTTGATATAGGAAATGTCGTTTTAGAGTGGAAGCCTGAGGAGATACTAAAAAATGCCTGGGGAGTTTCAACAAACTTTCAATATTATATAGATAAAACATTTGGATCACCTGAGTGGCTGAAATTCGATAAGGGGGAAATTCAACTTGATGAACTTTGTTTGATATTTTCTACTAGGTTAGGAAAATCAGTTGAAGAGATGCGTAGATTATTGGAAGTTGCTAAAGAGTCTTTAGTACCTTTCCCGAAAAGCTTGGAATTATTAGATAGTTTTGAAGAGGTAGGTTTTAGCTTGTACGCTTTAACTAATATGCCAGATTACACATTTAGCTATTTATTTAATAAGTATGAATTTTGGAAAAAATTTAAGCATATTACAGTCTCTTCTCATGTCAAAATGATTAAACCCGATCTAGCTGTTTATGAGCATATGCTCAATAAAAATTCTCTTGATCCTGCCAAAACTATATTTTTAGATGATAGTTTTAAAAATGTACAGGCTGCTAATGAGTTGGGGATATTAGGAATACATTTTTTTGATGCAGAAAATTGTATTGAACAATTAAGAGTTTATAGTACAGCTAATAACTTCCCTTGTGCAGGCGAGAGCACTTAGTGAAAAATGCGTACCATATATTCTTTATGTAATAGGAAGTTTTTTTGAAAAATAAAGTTGCAGTTGTGGGTGCTGGCATCATTGGAATAACCAATGCGGTTTGTCTTCTGCAGGAAGGCTTCTCAGTTACCGTGTTTACCAAAGATAACCCACTGGAAACAAATTCGGATGCGGCGGTTGCTACATGGTATACACCTGATAATTCTAAACCGATGTTACAAAAATATTGTTTAGAAAGTTTAACTAAGTTTTATGAATTAATAGAATTTGAACCTTCTTGTGGCGTAAAAAAAATTCCAGTGATCCTTTATTTTAAAGGGGAAGAAGATTTTATAAACAGTGTTTGGGCAAAAGAACCCCTTAAAACATTAGTTAATCTTAGTGATCCGCCTGCCAAGCAAGCAAAAATACCAGGATTTCCCTTCTCGGTGCTTGTGCATAATCCTCTTATAGACCCTACTATTTATCGACCCTATATGCTGAAAAAATTTAAAGCATTAGGTGGAGAGCTTAAAATAGAAAAAATTGATTCCCTAACAGAATTGACTGATTTATATGACGTTGTTGTGAATAGTGCAGGGTGGGAAGCTAAATATCTAACCCATGATCCTCTGATATATCCAGCTCGAGGCCAGACCGAAACGATAAAAATACCTCAAGATTTAGGAGCTAGTTATTCTCTAAACGTTGAAGCAATGGATGCTTATGTTGTTTTTCGCCCTTTGAGTGAGGATTGTGTCATTGGGACAACCTATCAAGTAGGTGATTCTGACAGAGCAGTAAGAGAGAGTGATAAAAAAGCAATTTTTCAAAAAGTTTCTGCTTTTTTTCCTTACGTTAAAGATAAGAGTATTGAAGCAACCTCAAAAACGGGTATTCGTTGTGGAAGATCTGAAGTACGGATAGAGGGAGAAGAAGTAAATAATACTCATGGTAAGCAATCACTTATTGTGCATTGCTATGGACATGGCGGCACGGGGTATAGCGCTTCATGGGGTAGTGCGGATGAAGTTTTGAAGCATTGTAAGCCGTTTACTCCAAGTATGAGGCCAACTTTACGATAAATTAATTTTATGGAATCAAAATACGAATTTAAAAAAATAACAGATCTTTTAAAATCCGATGATGAAGATATTAAGCAACAGCTTATAATTCCTGGATTATTTCTTATGGTTTTTGAGAGCTTTAAGAAATATGTTGTATCTACGGTGGATGAATTTTTTTCAGATCCTGAATACAACACAAGTTCCTTTGTTCGGAAGCGAGGCGCTGAATTTAAAGAAATAATAAAAAATTTTGGAAAAAGGAAAAATAAAGCTCAACATAAAGATAGTACTTTTCGAGGCGCATTACATTTTTTTAGTGATCTTGATGCGATAACCAGTGAGGAAGTAAATGAAATTGAACGACTTTCTCTTGTTAGAAATGATGTAGGGCATGAATTGTTTAATATCATTGTAGATGATCGAAAACCTATTATAATATTTGAAAATATAGATACTATAATGGGCTTATATTCTAAGATTCATAAATGGTATATTAAAGAAATAGAAGCAGAAATTAACCCTTTATTTATTGAAAACAAAGACAATATTGATTTTGAAAATGTTACTTTGTTTGAAATAGAGTTATTAAAAATAATAATATCGAAAGCATTGTTAACAAAAAAAGAAAGAGAAGAAGTGAATTTACCCTGATAGATAATTTCAGTTATATCGATCTACTATCAAAATAAATATCTGCTATTTCCACAAATCTTGCTGAGTTAGTGCTCCGTTTTAGCTGGATAACAATCGGAATAATGGATTGAATATAGGTGCGTAGGTTTTCTTCAGTTGAAGATGAGTGCGCTTGCTGCATCATAAAAACGAGCTGATCAAAACAACCTTTCGGGGTATCGGCATGCACTGTGCTGATACTGCCAGGATGGCCACTATTTGCAGCTCTCAGAAACGACCACGCTTCGGTGCCCCGTAATTCGGAAAGCAGAATCCGATCAGGTCTTAAGCGTAAACAGGCTTTAAATAGTTTTTCTACCGTGATGGTTTCATCGTCTTCATTAAACAATAAATGTACAGCATTAGGCTGATTAACTTTAACCTCGCGCGTATCTTCTAGGGTGATCAACCGCGCTGTCTCAGGAATCAGTTTTAAACACGCATTCAGAAAGGTTGTTTTACCTGTGCCAGTTCCACCACTAATGATCATATTCTTTTTAGCTTTTATGGCTACTTCCAGAAAACCAAAAATATCTTTCTTGGCATGCAATGATTTTAGTAAATTTGTTGTTTGTGCATATGTACTCTCGTTTGCAGCGGCATATTGGTCAAAAACCCCGCTTTTCTGATAATCCTCTAAACTCATATCACGCCGTGAATGACAGCGAATGGAAAAGATAACCTTATTTTTTTCACAAGCAGGTGACATAACACATTGCACACGTTGACCTGTGGGTAAATAACCGGAAAGCAAAGGATTGGGAAACTGCTTATGATTAAATTCTGTAATCAGGTTTGCTAAGGTTTCAAGATAACCGAGTTCAAGTGGTTCACTGGTGTACCGAGTAAACTTCCCCTTTTCTTCAACAAATATCGCACCTGGTTGATTAATGCACACTTCAGTAACACCGTTAGTTTGCAAATAGGGTTGTAACGGCGCTAAGTATTTTTCTAGGGCTTTAATCGACATATGTTTTTTTTGTTAAAAAATATTCATTTTAGAAGTGGCCGTTTGATTCACCGCACTAAAATCGAGATCGTGTGCCACAAATACTTGAATAGGACTACCTTGATTAACCCATAGGGTAGGTGGAATCATACCGGCCTGTAGTGTCTGCTGAGCTGTTTGGTTAAAACTATTGGCTATGGCCATACGATAAGCCTGTGAAGCGTTATAAGACGCATTACTATCTACACCGACATTCGATGTGCCTACACCTAAGATAGAAAGCAATGCCGTTGTACCAAACTGTTGCCAGAAATGATGATTAATGGTGTCTGCTGACATGCCCGCCATCCCGAGCGAATCCACACCAGGCGAAGCTAGATTTAAGCTAATACCGTCTGGTGTCATTAAACGTGTCCACACCACAAAAACTCGTGATTGACCTTGTAATATGCCACTTTTATATTGACCGACTAAGCGACTGCCTGGCGGTATTAACACCTGTGATCCATCTTCGGCATAAACCGGCTGATCAATGGTTGCTCTTAAACTCCCTGGCAGATCAGAATTAATTGCAGTCTCTAAAATGGCATGGATCATGTGACCTTCAGCAATTAACTGATTTAAAGCACCCATCTTCGTTACTTTAACACGTTGATTAGAAACGGTACTAGTTTGTTGTAAAAATTGACGGTTAGCATCCATTTCACCCGTATTCACTGTTTTATCGGTGTTGACCGTGTGATTATCATTACTCTTGTTTGCTTGACTCAATAACATCATCGGTGCGGATAAACGCTGTTGTAATTCTTTTTGCTTTTCCTCTAATAAAGCGAGTTGTTGTTCTGATAATGGCTTTGTTTCGGGTGAATCTGATTTTTCTCTTGGTTTTTTTTGTTGGGTACTCGGCGTGGTATAGCTTTCCTCTACCGAAAACTCGCTTTTAGACGTTGTTTTTTTAGAGTTAAAATAGAAGTGTGTTACTAATAGCAATAATAGCCCACCGAGAATAACGAGTAGTACCCGTTTTTTACCCGCTGGCTCTGCAATCTCGGGTAACCCCTCAGAGGAGGGTGTTTGTGATGTTGGTTTTACCATTGTGCTTCCTATTGCCAATCGCCTAGAAGGGCATCGTTATAGACGCTGGTCACATAACGCCCACTGCGTAAGGTAAATTGCTCGGCAGTGGTATTAACCACCACATAGTTTCCTTTCACGTGATAATTAACGAGCGTCTCTTTACGTTTTTTATCCACTACAAAAATAGCCGGTAAACTACTTTTGAAACGAAAATAGGTAAACTGACCATTGCAATCAAAGGCTTCAATCGGTGCTAAACGTTGATCGCCAGTAAAACTATATTTCCAGTTGATTTGGGTAGGATCACAAGTACCAATCGCATTACTTTTTCCACGGTTATCATAACCGGCCGTCGGATAATTAAATTTTAATTGATAGGTTGGTGAGATCTTTGCATCGTTGGCATCTAATTGAAAGTTATAGCTATTGGCACTGGTTAATACGGTCATACGATGAGACAGGAAAGCATTGTGAAAGCAATGCGAAGTCGAAGAGCCCGCGATAGGCGTGCGTTGACGGGCGAAGCAGGAAACGCATAACGCCGTAAAGTCATTTGTGGGAGGCACGGGCATGAACTCCGAAGGAGTGAGTGCGTGCCGGACGCAGGACGTATCGCGGCCTAATTTCAGTCGCGTCATGCGAACGAATTTCGGGGACACGATGGCCGAAATTCTTCGGGAGCATAGCGACTCACTTGTTGGTTTTAGAGGCTGCCGTCGGTTTGATAAACAAATTGTTTTTAACTGGTACCGCTTGCCAGGCTAAGCTATCGCCAATGGAGATATTTTGTACTTCCTCATCCGGCGCGAAAACAATTTGTGTTTGGTAACCATACGCGCCATGAATCATCACTACATTATTGGGATCATAATTGACTGTTTTTACATGCCTGTCTGCGGCAACAGGCCGAGGCAATAAAGCCGCCTGTACAAAATTCATATGCCCCATCACGAGTGAGACAAAAACAAACAGATTTATTTTTTTATTCATATTATTTCCCTTCTTCATGGCTTAAATTAACCGGCGTTACTTGATAGTACGTCACGGTAAATCCGAGTGGATTTCTATCTAATTGAGTTTGCGTGGCGGTAATCGATTGATATTGCCATTTTACAATCGCTTCCTCATGGGCAATCTGCTGCGTATTAGCGGATTTATCACGTAATTGCTTTTCAAAACGAATAGCCGCGGTATTGTCATTCAAACGAGAGACTGATACTACGCGCACTCTTATGGCTTTATCTTTACCATATTTGTGATAAGGCGATGTGGTAACCTGACTATCTACTTCCATCTCATATTGTTTACGGATAGTAGGGTTTGATTGTGTCCAGGCTAATTGATAGGGCACTTCTAAATTGTCACTGTCATAGCTTTCACGATTCATCACATAATGAATCAGGAAATAACGCGTCATTTGCCAATTAGCGCTTAGGTGTGAGGGTTCTAATTCGCCGAGTTTAGTTATTTCACCCGTCGCGTTATTAAATGCATAGAGATAGGGGATTTTTTGTTTAAGTGGCACTAAACAAACCAGCGTGAGGAGTGCCAGTAACAAGGATAGTAATAAGCCCACATTAGCTATCAGTGAATAACGCAACCAAACACTTTTACGTTGATAGATATCGTAGCGCCAATCTGCTGCCGTTTGGTAATGCGCTTCTTTCACATTATTGTTAACGTCGTTTGCCTGACTCATTGTTCTTTACCGTTTTTGTTGTTTTAGAAAAATGATTAATTATTTTTTCCTTGTTGTACCGCCTCATTAATTGTGGATTGTTTTTGCGCAGCGGCGCGGTTTGCGAATGAATTTCTCGCATATTTGAACCCTTGGCTGGCTAAGTGCGCCGCCGTATTGATACCACTGCTTGTTAAAGCGGATTTCACCATACCGCCGACTTGGTTTAATGCCGCTAAAGTAAGACCGCCACTTAAACTACTGGCTATGGATAGACTTTGTTTTAATAGAAACGCGGTGATGAGCGATAATCCACCAAAAAGTCCCACTGTAAAAAAATTAGGTTTGCCGACCGAGGCTTCATAGGATAAATCTGGTAGTACCAAATTGATAATCGACAACATCAAGACCAGAATGCTGGTGGTTACAATGGGTACCAGTGAAAAATTAAATAATTTTCTTAACCAACTCACAAACCAACCGCGTGTGGATTCAAACAGGATAAAGGTTAAAAACAGTGGTCCTAAAGCCAAGGCAATCGCCATCGCTAATTTGGTGTAAATTAACAAGCCTAATGCAGATATACAGCATAAAAAAGTAAAGGCCATAACAAAAATACCACAGAAAAAAAGATAGAATCCTTTGCTAAACATAACCGTTGCTGCTTCCATCCCCGCACTAAAGACTTGATTCAATCCTTGTGCAATCGTTTCATCAGGCATTTGATAAGGCTTCTGACTAATGATTTGTGCAATATAATTCGGTTCGTTGGTAAAAATATTGTAGATGAGCAAGTGGTACAGAGACCAATTCGTACATAAACTACAAACGACTAATAAAACGATTAAATGTCGACTAATCGTCATCAGATCCGCGCTCAAGGTGTGTGTGGCAAAGCGATAACCCAGTAACACAATATAGAGCGTACTTAATGCGACCAACGTGTTGCTATAGTGTTGTACCCATTGCTCATACGTTGTTTGTACAAAGTAACCAATTACATCATCGACTGCTGCGAGTGTATCGGTAATAAAACTTTGTACAAAAAGCATTACCATTCCATTTTAGCCCAAGCATCTTCCTCTCTGGTTGCGCTGACTTTTTTCCAAAAGGCGGGATCTCTAAAATTCGCTAATGTCGCGGAGGGTGCAATAAATTTCGCCTTCATTAATTGTTGATAATATTTTTGCGTCCATTCGGTACATAACTTTTTTAATTCCCCGCCGTTCTGATCGCCACTATAGTAAGCAGCACACTTATCAATAGGAAAATTCGGTGCCCTGACAAAAAAACTTCTTTTCATAAAAGCAATGTCTTGATCATTCACCAGCGGATTTTTTTTATGACATCCGACTAAAAATAAACTAGCCAACATAACGATGGCTGCAATAAACGTATAATAGTTTTCATTGATCATGTGGTTACTCCTTACCCAAAATTAATTTTTGTCTTTAGAACGATAGGATCGTGCGGTGCATGTAAAGGTTCAGTTGAACAACTCACCAGAAAGGCGCCTAGTAATAACATTAATGCCACATACGGTGCTAGTTTTTGCATGGTCATACTCCTTGGTATTTACCTCAGGGATGTCAAAAAATGCGCATTTTGAAGGTCAAGGTTAACCTCGGCTTGCGCATTAATCGCATGTTGTTGATTCATCAATGCTAATTGACGCAACACTTCAATCTGAATTAAGTTATTTTCGACAGTAAGACGGTTTTCTAAATCAACCGCTTCTTTTAAGGTGCTGGTTGTGCCAATCTGTGAACGCAATTCGTTTGCGTAGTTAATTTGTTCTTGAATTTTATCATAGCTGAGCTGACTTGCCGCTCTTGTGACTAAAGCGGTTTTTGCTCTTAAGCTGTAGAAGCTTTGATCGGATCGATTCGGATTTACTCGATTGTAAAGCGCCATGGCAGATGGAAATTCTCTTGCTAATAAACGTAGTACGACGCCTAACTGTCCATCATTACCACCGTGCGTCACTAGATTTAAAAGTGAACTCCAACGATCAGCTTGCAATCCCCAGGACTGAAAATCATTAAAGCGCCAATTTCCCCATTCAGAGCGCCCCGATACCGCTTGTTGTATCTGGCGATTTAATCGTGAAATCGTCGATTGAATATCCGCCATCTGCATTTGATATCCTTCGATCTGTGCTGCAATATGTAATAAGCCGCTAATAAAGGGATCGGCGTAACTGGTTAATGGAAAAAATATCAACCAGCTTAATAGTATAATTTTAACCCGCATGTGATTTTCTCCGCTGATGGAAAATCGGTAGCCAAATGTTTGGATCATTGCCGACTTCAGCACGAATGATATCGAGGAGAGCGATGGTTTCAGTGCGCCCTGAAATGATAGCAATTTCATCATCCATATGTTGTAGATTGGCTCTTAAGACGACCGATGTTTTACCTCGGCCATAGTTCAGTAGAAAATAATGGCTATCATTGGGTAAGGTTTTAATCAGTTCAAATTCGCGGTCGCTTAAACCGAAATGCTCAATATACGTTTTTCGATCCGCCATCGGATTGGGAAAAAAGATCTTACACGCCGCCGCTTCGTTAATAGCGGCCTGATTTGCAGATGAGGTAGTATCAAAAGCAGCTTGTGTTGCCAGGCCAAAACAATTATTTTTCTTGCGCGGTGTTCGAGATAAATCATTGATAATGTTTTTAAAATAATCATCTTGTAAGGCCAACCAGGCTTCATCAAGAAAGATAAGGCCACGTTGACCTTCCAGTTGTTGACTAAAGCGATGTAATAAATACATCAAGGTCGGTGTTTTGCAGGATTCGTCTTTTAGAATATGGCTTAAATCTAAACCAATAACATCAGATTCGTAACGCTGCTGTTCAAAACAATCCTGTTGATTATCAAATAACCAGCTATTTTCACGGTCACTGTGCCATGACTCAAAGCGTGCGCGCAGTGATCCTTTACTATTTTTACCGAAGAACGGTGCAATATGACAAAACTGTCTTTCGCTCGGATCCAAACGATACAGGCCAGTAATGGTTTCTTCTATCACTTTGATATCGGATTCATCTAATGGCTTCGTAGGATATTTTAAAAGTTGTTTAAAGAGTTGTAATAGGAAGGTACGATTTTCTGAAGTATCCGCTAATTGGCAGGGATTAAACCCCGTGGCAATGCTAGGTTTTAAAACTTCATAAGTCCCACTCAAAGCCCTGACTAAGATTTCCAATCCGCGATCTTTATCAAAGATCACACGTTTGCCGCCAAACTTCATACTCTGTGCAATCAGAAATCCAACCAGTACGGTTTTACCACTGCCGGTGGCACCGACCACCATAAAGTTACCGACATCTCTATCATGAAAATTAAAATAATACGGACTACCGGATAAGGTTTCTAATACCGTGACCGCATTACCCCAGAAATTATGTTCACGTTGGCCAGAAGGGGAGTCATGCAAGCTCGCAAAGGCGGCGATATTTTTAGTAGAGATATCGGCTTCTCTGACAATGTAACCAAAATTACCTGGTAACTGCGCCCAGAAGCCACACTCACAACCTACATCCTCTCGAACACACACGATATCGCGATCGGATAACAAGGCGATGATTTCGCCCACGTGTTGGTTTAATTGTTCTAAGGTTTCTGCATAGCACACTAAACTAAAATGATGTTTGCCATAATTCACTTCACCACTGGCGGTATCATCAAAAGACTCATCAATTTGTTCGGTTTGTCGTACAGATTCTTCTTTGGTTTGCTGCATATCATGCTGCTGATCACG
Source organism: Rickettsiella endosymbiont of Dermanyssus gallinae (assembly GCF_019285595.1). Classification (NCBI taxonomy): domain Bacteria; kingdom Pseudomonadati; phylum Pseudomonadota; class Gammaproteobacteria; order Legionellales; family Coxiellaceae; genus Rickettsiella; species Rickettsiella endosymbiont of Dermanyssus gallinae. The sequence continues at coordinate 1,247,447 of NZ_CP079094.1, read as the reverse complement.
TAAACGTGCTTTGGCAAGATAGCGGTCATAAAATCTAAAAGACTGCGTTAGCGTATATTCCATCCGTAGCGAATTAAGACCGTCTAATAATCCTTGATAAGTCATTGCTGGATACGCTTTAATCGAAATAACCGCAGCAAATTGCTTCAACTGATCACTAGTGCGATATTCAATCGTGCCAGTATGTCGATTAAAAAATAATCGTTTCCTCGGTAAATACGTGCAAGCATCCTGTTTGAGTAAAGGGATAGACAGCTTATCCCCATTGATCAATTGATCGATAAACGTTAAAGGCGCAGAAAATGTAATGCCATTGTTTTGATAAACACCCAATAATTTAGGTTGATAATCCGATAAGGTTTGTAATACTTTTTGAGTGACGGCCACTAAGGCTTCGTATGTTTTAAGTAATTGTTGTTGCTGTGCAAATTTATCGGCTTGATGGTTTAGTTTTTTAAACCAATTAAAACTTTGATTTAAAATACCTTCAGCCGGTTTTGTGACGATACCAATGTACATGTCATTCTGAAACATAGGGCGCTGCTGAATTTTTTGACGATATTTTTCATTGAGTTGCTGTGCAAAGCCTGACTGAAACTCTCCCGCAGGGAAAGCGATGGTTTGACGGCACACTGTCCAAAAATAAATCGCATATTCAGAGGAAAAACTTTTTAACAAACTATTTCGGCGATTTTTATAGGCATCTAAGGTGGCTTCACTGTGTGTGAGGCCATCAATGCCTGACAGTTGAATGATCTGAATGAGTTTGCCACTTTTATCAATCAACGTGTCATCGTTATAGTGCCCTATAATATTAATGTGTCGTGAAGCATTAGCTTCGTTTCTGAGTCGTCGGTTTGATGGGTTATGTCCAAGCTTTCTTATTTTAGACAGCATGTTTTATCCAGGCTGATAACTATTCGTGCCGCCCCAAAAGCCACTGTTTAAAACAGGCGGCGTTTGCGTAAAATACTTCAACCATAATTGAAAAAATTGTAAATCCTTCATCGCTAACCGAAATAAAATCAGGTGTATGGCACCAAACAAAGGAATACCCATTAAGGTATGAAGATCAATACAAACCATCATGTTTACCGCTACATTAGCGAAAAACAAACGTAGTGGAATGCCCATAAATACCGGTGGTCGTGTTAATGCCAATGCTAAGGCGTCAACTTCGATCGGATAATTTTTCACAGTCATTCCTTGTTATCGTTTTTATTAAAAAATGAGGCCATGTATTGTGCTTGCAATACCACTGGCGCCAAATATAACGGCGATACCGATTAAGGTTTGTATAAAATATTTCCACTCGATGCGATGGCTAACACATAACAATCCGACAGCAATAATAGATATTGTTGCAACAGCCAGTCCCGTGCCGCCATACATGAAATCAATAACCCAATTTAAACCTTGACTCACCGGTGTTTCACCACCATAGGCCCATGACAATGAAGGGAAAAATAAGGAAAGACCCATTGTTAAATAAATCAGTTGAAATCTTCTTTTTTTCCCTTTTCTTAATGTCATATTTTTAATAAAAAGTGAGGAATTTAATAAAGATATTATAACTTATTTTTTATTAAAAAACACTATAAAAATAGATATTTTTTAATTATTTTGTAAAAATAATCTTTACTTTTTTATGTTGAAATTTGTTCACTTTACTAATGTAAAACGCTTCGCCAGATTGTAATTCTTGTTTAATGGAATCAGGGTGAATAATGAAGGATTTATTACGCTTTACACTACCCATTCCGGTTGAATTGTCCTCGCTAATCTGAGCAGTAACGTCAAATCCATCTTCGGTGCCAACCCAGCTCGCAACACTCTCCGCACTTTCATGATCATTCAATCGATGACAAATTAACGTATTCACACAATTTAATAGTTGATTACCAAAATTATCATCGACACGTTTTAAATCGGCTAAACCCTGGGTACCAAAAATAGCGTGAATGCCTTTGCCACGTCCCATATTCACGAGGTTTAACACTTGTTCGCCGGCAAAGACAGAGAACTCGTCAAATACCGTAAAAATACGCTGCTTGGTTTCTAAGCGATCAATGACTGCTTTGATATCATTGATGATTAATTTACCTAGAACCTTCGCAAAGCTGGGAAAACGTAAGGCGGGTAGGGCAAAATACACTACGCTGTTGGTTTGAATGATTTCTTCTAAATTAAAGGTATTATCCGTTTTTTCAAAAAAAGCACCGAGTTCAGAATGGATTAATAAATTCAAATGCGCCTGTAATCCCGTAATATCTTTCGCATCATACTGTTGTAAACGGAGTACACGGCTTTTAAGTGTTTCATTGGTGATGCCGCGCGTTTTAAGCGCCAACTCTCGAAAATCTAAACAATTAACAACGGTTTTTAAATCAAAGGGTTTGTTCAAATGTAACAGCACTTCAAACGTAGTTTGTAAGTAATCTTCAGCAATCGAACGGTAATAATCGTTTTCCCACTGATCTTTAAGGCTGATTAATTTATCTTTAAGCTCAGTATAACCGCCGTGCGCTAAGGGATCATAGTGGTGATTGTCTGCGCAGTTAAAGCCATAGAAAGTACGTCTGTGCTCCTGTGATTTTTTCTGTAGCCAGGCGACATTTTCTTCGGTGGGTTTACCATCGATAATAATCAAGGGATACGCTTGTTGCACAGCGCGTTGATAAAAGCGTCGCAAAGTAACCGTTTTACCACCGCCTGTGGTGCCCAATACCAAGAGCATCTGATTGATAGCGCTGTCAGGTACAACAATCGCTTCTTGCGCGTCAGAGAAGCCTAAAAGCGTTCCTTCTTGGACTTGTTTGTTCGGTTTAAGAAAATATTTTTTCCAATTTAACGTATGCTGCTTCGATGAGGATTCCATGCCCCTTTGAATGGCCTTCAATTCCCATTCGTGTGTAGAGTTCGGAATCCATTCTGTCATGCCAAATAAGCCCGCAAACAGGAAGGGAAAGCCAAGCGCATAATCAATTCCCTGTTGATAAATAAACCTTAATGCCGCGCTAAAACCGCGACTAAACACTATTTTCCAAAATGTCAGATTTTGCTCAAAGCAGGCGTGCATCAATTCAAAAAATGATAAGCTAAAATGTGATTGCCATTCGATGAAGAAACTACTGGCGAGTGCCAACACTATACCCACTAAAAGTATCAACCAAACGGAATAACGAAATACTCGGATTAAGATAAGAAAAAGTAAAAGACCAAGCAAAGCTACTAAGCTTTGCCATAAACAACAAAGCGCAATTAATAACCATTGAATAATTTCGCGTGGATGCTCCAGGAAACCACTATCCTGCATGGATATCCGCGTTGATAGGATTTTTTTCTAAAAATGGTTTTAGTGCATGAATTTTGACAAAGGGCATCGCTTTTGCAGCTTCTTTCAATCGAGGCACCATCGATTCATGACAAAAATACCAAACTTCTTGTAAGGTAAATTGGGTCGCATAGGTTTTTAGGATGTCATCTAAACGTTGTCTGCTTTTAGAGGAAAGTTCTACTTCAATAGCCACCTGTTTTCCATCGGGAAACATTAATATCCCATCCGGTAAATGGCCTTCTTTGCCCACACCTAGTTTACATTTCTCATGCTTTAGTTTTCGTTCGCTAATCCAAGTGGCATCCGGATAAATTGTCATTAACTTAATATGAAGATTTATTACCATGCGATCATGGTAATAATTTGCAAAGTTAAGTTGGCGCATGTGTGGTAATGGCGTGAAACGTGCGCCAGCCGGCGTTAAGCGAAATACTCCATGTTTCATATGCCAAATTCGTTCATGTTGTAACAAATTATGGCGGACTAGTTTACTGAGTAATTGGTAATTACGGGGTTTTCGCAAAGAAAAGCGTTGGTTGATCTGCGGCATTTCACAGAAACCAAATTCATTGATAAATTTTAAAATTTCTACATCACGTGATGTTAATTTCAAAAAAGAATTATCCTAATTACTTTTATATAAATAATGGATACTCTTTTAATGAAAATCAAGTGATATTGAAGCAAAAAATAGTTAAAAAAGTTATCCATAGGCGCGGGACTCTTCAAAAAAGTCCAAGCGACTATGGGTAACTTTTTAACTGGGTTCTGCTACATTTTGTCTTTTTATCTTTTCTTGTTTCAAAAACTCATCTAAATAAATTAGATTGATATGAGGATTGATGTGTTTTGCATGTTTATAAATAAGATCATAATCGGCACTCAAAAAATAAGCGCAATACGATGCTTCTATCAATATGCTAGCATCAAAAAATCTATCCTTAGCTGGCGTTTGACGATTTGTTTCAGTTAGAAAACCCAAATACAACTGAGAATAAAGAAGAGATTTAAGTGCCGGATAACCCGACATATTGTAATAAAATTTAATTACTTCCTTGTCACTTAAAATACCTTGCTCATTCGTAGCACGCTGAATTAGCTTTCGAACATAATCTATTTTATCAGGGTTATCTTTAAAATCACCTAAAAATTCAAAAAGTAAGCGCTGAAAGCCTTGTTTATATTTTTTGAATTTTTCATATTGGATCGGATACCAAGTTGCCCGAGATATATTGAAGTAATGTTGACGTTCTTCGATATACCCTATAGCATCTGCTTTATGCTTTGCATCTTTTAAGTTATCTCCCTCTTGAAGTAAGGCAGTTTTCCTCCAGTCACTTGAAAAATATTCTACAGGCGTATCGTCCTTTATCCTTTTAACTTCAGACATATAAAGCTCTGTACTGAGGTAGCAACACTCTGGATTCAAAATTTTAATAAAAGAGAAGTCATCAAAGGTTTTAGTAGGATTTTTACTTGTAAGGGTTTTGGCAAGTTCATAGGTTACATATGGACTTATAACAGGTATCAAATTTTTTTTATTTAAAATATCATTAAATTCTTTTGGGGAAATACCAAGTTCTACCAGATTACTAATGACACAGGTATCTAAGAAGATCGATTGCTTCATCGTAAATAAAATCCTTATTATTAAAAATACATTATAAGTCTATAACAATGAAATGGCTTTTATATGTTGTTTTTTTCTTCTTCCTTCTCTCTCCTTCCTACTACTTCTACTTTGATTTATTGTTATGCCCGCCCAACAGCCAAGACCTCAGTTTTACAAGTATCGTAGAGACGATGGAAAAGTGAGGTCTTGGCTGGTTTTCACATCGTGAAATGGGCGGGCAGCCTTTATGAATCAAGCTTAGAAGTATTTACAGTCTACTAGACTCCAAATAGCTAGCTCAATATAGTGGGTAATAGCTTACTTAGCTTCTGCAAAAAATAAATTTCTTTTAGTAGTGAATTATTATCATATAAAAAATAAATAAAGTGTTATCGCTAGATTTAATAGATAAAAATAGAATATACTTTCATAGAAATTAATTTGCATTAGAAAAAATACAATAGGGATAAAAAAACAATCGATGCTTAAATTGTTTTTAAAAAAATCGTTGATTTTCACGCTTGGCAATCATGATGACCTTAGTTTTGGTATGTGCTTTCATTACGGGTACTACAATTTTAGAAAAGACTTCACACTGGCGAAAAGATATTATTTAGAAGCAGTTAAGAAAGGGAAAGAAAAAGAAGCTTACTACCATTTACACAAACTTGCGGAGGAAGAGAAATCTTTTATTGATTCTTTTTATTACGGAGGAAGAAACAACGAATGTGGTGAGAGATGGAAATCAGCATTGGAATTTTATGAACAGATTGTTAAAGGGAATAGCTGGTCTAATTTGGTATGGCAAATAGGTGGCAATGAAAAAGCAAGTAAGGAAAACTATGCACCCGCTATGTATCGAGCGGCATTACTTTTTAAAGAAGATCATTTATCTACACCTGAACAAAGCATTAAAAAAGATTTAGCCACTGCGTTGATATGGTATAGGAAAGCGGCTATTGCGGGTTCCCAAAAAGCTTTAGCTGAATTGATTGCATACAGTAAAGACTACCCAAAAGCGGCATTATATCTTGCTCAAATGTATGAAAGAGGCGAGATTGCTAGTGAACTATCCATCAATTCTTTTATAGAGGACTATAACTCTGCTGTACAGTACTATGAGAAAGCAAAAGCCCTAGGTGATCCTATCGCGGCTTGTCGATTACATCAGCTAAAAGATTTAAAAGACTTAGAGAGCCCAAAGCATACAAAAATCCTTACAAATTCAAAAACTCAGGATGATCTCAGTGTCTCCAATCTCTGGGATATCCTCACTAAACAACTGGGGGAAATGCCTGGGATTAATGAATCACTAGAATATAGCAATTTCTGTGAAGCATTTGGAAGAATACTCACAAGTGAAGAAAGATTAGGATTTGGTATTTTCTATAAAGAGCTTGGAAGAAAACCAACTTCTGACGAAATACTAGGGTTTGACACTTTACATAAAGAACTTGGAAGAATACCAACATTCGACGAAGTCATAGGATTTGACATTTTATATAAGCAATTTGGAAGAATACCAACAGTACATGAGTTATTAGGATTTAAAAAACAACCAGTGCCTTCTAAAAGCTCAGCAATTCCAAAAGAGCCAAATAGTTTAAAAACGCCAAAAAATAAAACAAACCTACCGGATCAGAAAGAAGCAATTGCTCATAAAGAAGAACAAACCTCTTCTAAAAATTCAACCGTTCCCCAAGCGCCAACACGTTCAAAAAAACCAAAAGAACAAGATAATTTAAAAGATCAGAAAAAACCAGAAATATTAAAAGAGACTACTTCAAAGCTAAATAATTCGGTCCATGATGCTAAAAAAGAAAAACCAGTTATAGAGAATAAAAAAAATCCTTTCAGTTTCTATAAAAAGACAACCGATCAAAAAGCTGAGGACAAGAACTCAGTATTTCAGTTAGGCTTGCAGTGTCAATCTGATAATAAAGAAAAAGCATTTGATTATTTCATAAAAGCAGCGCAGTTGGGACATTCAGAGGCACTGCTCATCTTAGAGCGATTAGCGCATGAAATGAATCCGGATAAACAACTACAGCTATTTAATCTTTATCGAACCCCACCGTTTAGTGATCAAAATAAGGCTTTATACTGGTGCCAACAAGCCATGCAAGGTAGTGACTTACAAGGCTTAGAATTAAGCACAGAAAATATTAAAGCATTGTTTGAATCTAAACAGAATATCAATCTTCAGCAGCTCTCACAGATTCTTAAATCGTCTACGCAACAAGAAAATAAAGGTTTATTTAATTTATTCAAGTAAATGTGATTGACAATAAAAGAATAACTTCGTTAAAGGAAGCAAAGAAATGCACGATTTCTATCAAGTTTTAGGCGTCAGTTCGAATACTTCATCGCAAGCCATCAAGAAAGCTTATCGAGAAAAAGCCTTATCTGAACATCCGGATAAGGGCGGTGATGCTCAGAAAATGGCATTACTCACGACGGCGTATCAAACATTGAGTGATCCAATCAGAAGGCAACAATTTGATAAAGATTGGTACGTTTTTAATGCCTCTAATGAGAGTGAAATGGTAGTAACGCCAGAGGGTTATTTACCCACGGCAGGCACCCCTTTTTCGGAAAAGTTTAGAAAACAACATAGTGAGTTTATTAAACAATGCTATGCTAAACCACTTCACAAAAGTTCGGTGGCTCAATATCTAAAACCCTTTCACTCCGATCTGTATCTAAGCAAAGAAGATAAAAAAGAAAGCAATATTTTTGCGTTGATGCAACAAAAAAAGACCACTGTTTCAGAGGTTAAGCTTAATTTTCAATCGTTAACGCCAGAAAAATCGATTAATTATTTTTTAGAATTTTTGCAGGGTCATTATTCTTGGCAAGCACTTCAAGATTTAACCCAAGAATTTGCTGGAAAACTAAAACAACTAGAAACATTAGGACAACAGGCGGGCTATGAATCTCAGTTATATCAGGGTATTTATGAAATTTTATTGGTAGCCGCTAAAGAAAAGCCACCTACCGAAAAAATTCTCTATTCATTAAAGAAAATAACCGATTACGCCAAAGTAACCGCTGATCAGTCGATGACTTTTATGGCGCCGTTATTGCAAAGTAAGTATTTCCGTAACTTACACGCACAAGCTTTACACTTGTATTGGCTATCAGATGAACAAGTATTAGAGGAATCTTTTTTAAGAGCATTCGATGGTCAGAAGGCGATAGAAAAATTAATTGAAAAACTGAAATCGCAAGTCTCTGAAAAGCAATCTTCTGATCAATCCAGTGGAAATCTAACCCATCTGCTGCGATACGCACGTTTATTATTCAAACTAGAACAAGACATACAGAAACGTCGCTTTACCACACCTGAAAATCGTGCCACTTTTTATAGAGAAAAAGCATTTCATCTGCTCGATTGGTTACCCGCCATCATGGGATTTGCAGAATATGCGGTGATTGTTAATACCTTATTACAAATTGGACTCACATTACAAAAAGCGGCTGCACAAGAATCAAATCCCATCCTGCGCATGGCGGATGAAAGACTCGTTGCTCAAATTTATCTCGAAGCCGTCGGTATTGCTCACCATGCAACACCCGAAGTTGAATTGTATGCTTGCCTACACAGCATAAAATGCTTGCTGTCTTGTCATTATACCCATTCCGAATCAGAACAAATAATAGAGGCACTACAACATCGTGCACTTTGGCTAGCCGATTTATTTCCTTTTTTTCAAGCAACGCAATCCAATGCGAATTTACTGGCCGAAGAAGATAAAAATTTGCTCTTAATGCGCCAATTATTACACGCACTAATCGATAAAATTGATAACAAAAAAGAGGGTGTAGAAAAAATTGCGATTGATCACAGTTATGTGCGTGTTTTTTATCAAGCCTATGAAGCCTGTTTAAAAAACTGGTATCAAAAGAATCATGATCCTGAATTAGAAAAAAAATTCCGTCAGCGCTTAATGCAGGAATTATTAGTCAGTAAAGAATGGACCAGCGATGATCTGGATTACAATCTCAATGCACCGTGGCCATTAGATAATTTAAGTGAAGAAGGCTGGACTCAACCTGAACCGGCACTACCCTTAGCTAAAAAAATGAATATTCCTACCTATAAAACGGTACACGGAGTAGAAATCAATTATAAAACTGGAAGAATGGCCTTTATTCTGGATTATTGTGAAGACAGCGAAAGAGATTACAACCATTTATTAACATGGTTTGATCTAGAAGAGATGTTTCAGCGTCGCCTGGGATCTGCTGTGTTCAGCTTAGATGCGGCCGATCCTGACATGCCATATCACCCCTTTAACCAAATGCGATTCGCACCATCGACGCTGCATCACTCACAGCTGCTACATACGATGTTGCTGACGGATTACTTATTAAAATTTTTAACCGTCGGTCAAGAAGTACAGCGCCGTGATCCTTATCAACTCAGATCATTGGACGAAATAACTCAGCATCTTCCTGATTATCTCAAAAAAGTAATCACGGATTTTCATGCCAGTCATCATGAAGAATCACTCAATCGTTTTTGGATTGAATCAGAGGAAGTCGATCTAGCGATTGATGATGGAAATGCTAATAAAGATGGCACGGTATTATTTGCCTTAGGCGACCTCAAAATGGTGGTCAAGCATCACAAACTTAAGCGTGATGCCGAAGGTAATCTGGTTGATAAAGAAGGTGAAGATGAAGGTTGGGAGTGTTACGTATTAACACCCGCACAGAAAGTAGAATTAGAATGTGGAAAGCGAATTATTTCCGAGCCTGCCTTGCTGATCATAAAAGACAGTTGGGAACTTATTTTCTGGGAAAACCATAAGGCAACAGCACATTGTTCCTTAGAAGGTGATACGCACCTTTTAATTCGTTTAAACGGACGGCCACGTGATGAAAACGAAAAAGTTAAAATAGACGATTCAGAATCTTTACGTCAAATCCATAGGATTGTTTTAAAAGCGGCTACTAAAGCAAATATGCCGCATCGTTACTCGCCTGAGTTTATCTTTGCACAAGAATTTACCAAATATTACAACGAGTTTGCTATTTATTTTCCCGAATTTGGACGCTTAAGAGAACTCAGTAAAGCAGCGACCTTAGTCAATATCATGGCGGCTCAACGTGCCACGAATAAAGAAGAAATTCAGTTATCAGAAAACCGCTTGCAAGATAAGAAATATTGGACCGCTGCAGAACATGACTACTGGAAAGAAACGGAAGAGGAAGTTAAAAAACTCGTTAGAGAGAACATAACGGAACAGTTCCAGGAATGGCGTCGTCAACTTTCCAAAGAAAAGCTGACACAATCGCGACAAACCTCACTGAATGACATTAGACGGCAAATAGGCAGTTTAACCTTTACTAAAAACTCCCCTGAAATTGTAGCGCTCTGCGATAAATTTTATGAAGATACCAAAGCAAAAATCATTGCTGAGCATGGGCGTTCGGGTTGGAATAGTGTGTCGCATAAGATCCGATCAGAAGCGATTGACTCTAAAGTACCTCAGCTTATTTTAGATTTACAAACACAAAAAAAGACCGAATGTCGCAAACAATTACTCGAGTTATTTAAAAACGAATTAGCCGGATTATTTTTTTCGAACCCGAGCCAACTCATCGATAAATTTTTAGAAGCTAACGATAAGCCTCTGCTCGATCAGTTGGTTGCTTATGATCGAAATCAAGTCGCTAAGAAGATCAAAGCGCTCTATCCCGAACATACCGAAGAAAGTTTAGATGGAGCACTGAATCATTCTTTACTCACGATAGATGATATTGTTGAAAAAGAAACACCAAAAGCACTAGAGCAACATAAACAACAATTAAAAAAACGATTAGGCGAACGAAAAGTATTAGAAAAATCCTTTGTTGACTTAGGTTTTGCATGCGATGCCGAAGAAGTCGATTTAAAAGGAACTTGTTTATGGGTGCCGGCCAGTTTCCGACATAATGTTGAAAAAAGCCATACGCGAACAGTCTATGGCGGTGTGCATATTTTAGGGATTGCCAGACAGATTAGCCCGGCGCAGATGCAGATTTTAGCCAGACAAACTACCCAAGCAGGGCAGAGATTATGGCAAAATAAGGTATGGGGCGATGCGGCTAACCGTTATCATTCCACTTTAATGCGACAGCAATTTCCGGATTCTAAATATGAAATAAGAATAGATCGGTATTTTAAAAACCCTGTTGCAGCACGTTACCCCGATGTAACTGTTCTTTTAAACGGAAAGCCCATTCATTGTTCTGAAGTGAAAACGGGCTCTGCGCCTATTAACCCTAGGCAGGCAGGAGCAGATAGTTGGATAAACGCAAATAGATGCCCAGCAGAGTTATTTCGCTATCCAGGATGTCCTATTAATTTGTATGACTATGCGAAATACTTTCGTTGACAATAAAAATATAATTTATTTTGGAGAATAACATGTATCAAGAAACATTTAGCCGCTTCATGAAATTGATAAGGCCATTAATGAAAACACAAGGATTTACCTCAAAAGGTAATAATTTTTATAAACGACATCCGCAAGGCAATATAGGTATCATCAATTTTCAAAGAAATAGGGATGGGCTTCCTAAGTTTACTATTAATATAGGTATTTATTCATTGGTGTTAGCAGAGTTTTTTTTAGCCAAATTTAATCAAAATAAGGTAGCAGAATATCCTTTGCTTGGAGATTATCATTGGGACACAAGAGTTGGTTCTTTAGTTCCTAAGGAGCACCCTTCTAGACAAAAGGATGAATTTTGGCAGGAAGTTGGTGACAAATGGTGGGAATATAATGATAAAACAGATGTAGAGGAATTATTTAAAGAGATTAGTCCATTAATACTAGATTATGGAATCCCTGCTATTAATCAGCATATTACTGACGAACAATTAATCGATGAGTGGCTTATTTTAGCTGAAAGTACCAAGAAACATGCGGAAATAGAAGTTGGCGAATTACGTGCTAGAGTACAAATATTGAGAGACCTTTCAGTTTTACTGCTAGCTTATGGTAAAAAAGAAAAATTTAAAATGATAATGTCTGAATTTAATAAATACCTACAACACCACCCAGAGTATACTGGTTTAAAAGAGGACTACGATAAACTTTTTAAAGAGCCAACTTTTAATATAAAAGAATTAACTTCAGAGAAGAGGAAAATTTACGAAGAAGAATCATCAAGTTCTGATCATAAAATTAAAAAAATAAAGCCCTAATTATTGCAAATTAACATGTATCAAGAAACATATACACGAGAACAATTTGGTAAAGAACTGAAACAACGTGTCTCTAATAAAGAAGCTATAGAATTAATTGGGCATTAACTATATATATGGCTCACGTCCAGAAATTGATGATATTCTTGAAGAACTTTTACTAATATTAAATAGGATGGAAGATGATCCGCAATTTGCTTTTTCTTATGAAGAACTTAATCAAATTGCGGATGATTTGATCGCGGGAAAAGAGGTTAAGTTATAAGATGTATAGGCTCTAAATTGTGATCCCGATATTTATTCCAAAATTCAAACCCAAGCGTATGGTGACAAAAACCGCTCCATAAATTATCTAAAAATAGGCTTTTATCTATATCAGGCGAATTGCTAGGAAGGAATAGTTTAGTTTGGTAAATGGCTAAACCTTCGGCACTGCTTGCTGAGCGGTATGGAATGATTATCTTATAAGCCTGTCCTTTTGGCGATAGACATTCAAACGCGTCAATTAAAAGCGCCTCATCACGGTTATCGCAGTCTGTATAATAGCCATCAACGCCAACAAAGGCATAATCACCAGGGGATAAGGATATCGTGTTAAATTTTTCTCTGGCTTTGTCTGCGGCATGTTCATATGAGCTGCTCTCGAACCATTCAAACCAAGATTCGTCTGCTTTTTGGATAGAAAGCAGTGGCATAATATTTTCACCTGCTTCTAGGGGGTAAATCATATGCGCCATGTAAGTGCCAAGGAAATGTCCAAAATTACTATACCTATGATCCATGGATGTTTTGTGGAGTTTTATAGACATTTTTATAGTTCTTAATGGGTAATTTTGATCTAATGCAAATTAGCATCTTTCTATTAAGGAGACAACTTCTGGATAGCCTGTCCCGCACGGGAATTATTGAGGTGGTAGGGGTGTGCTGAAATTAGTATAAATCTTTCTATTCCTAGAAATCCACCTAAAAAAATAAAAAATAAGGGGTAAGTAAATGAGAAAACCTAAATTCATTAAAATTCAGGTAGTATTTTTTTATTTATTATTCATTATCCCTCCTCATGAGAAATTTTTTAAAATTTATTTATGCCGTCGCACGAACAGTCAAAGTACTTGACGGTTGCTCAGTGAATTTAAAAGAATTTTTAAAAAAATAAGGAGAATGCTCAGGGTTATTTATTAATGGTTGAGCTTGTGTTGATAGCGGTTCAACTTCTTCCCATGAACTGTGAGAAGATAGACTATCGCTATCTGAATAGGATTCAGATAGCTCATCAGTTTCCTGATAGATAGCTTGCTCGGCTTGAGACTGTGCAGCCAGCTTTAACTGCTCCATACTGTATTTGGGGTTATCAAGCACCGTTTTTAAATTACGGCGTAAAACATTGAAATCCAGTGCAGGCATCCATTTGAATAAAACAGGTTGCATCGCTCGATAGCGTTGCGTCAGTTCCTCTCCAAATTTCACAATATCATTATCATTGGAATTTAGGATGAGACCCCATAAAGCGATAACATCTGGGAAGCTTTTTCTAGGTGTAGAAGTGCCTTGATCATGATAATATTGCGTATAGTCTCTTAATACAGTCGATACGTCATCTTTAAAACTCTGTAGCAACGTATCTGAAGCATAAAATATTGGGATATTATTTTTTTTGACTTTTCTTTCTTGTAGCAAGATGGATAAATGTTCCAGTGTTGACGTTAATAATATATCTTGATGTTCAGATGGGTCATTACCAATTAATGTTTGGATAAACTGAATAGTCGCTTGGACTTTCTCACAATACGTCGTTTCATTGAGCTGCTTTTTATGGCTTTGTATGTGCTGGGAAAAAGCCGCTAAGCAATCTGATAAACATCCTTGATTGTTATGAATCTGCTCGATCAGCCAAGCTTTCCATGCTTTATGCCAACATTTTTGCTGCCATTGCCACCAATGATAAGGCTGTTGTTTAATCAATAATTGAAGTGATTGTTGTAACAATTCATGACGGGTTATGACTATCTGTAATGCTGGATCAGATAAAGTCAATGCATCAGGTGATTCGACATCAAAAACCATCGAAAAAGAAAGCTGTGCTAATAATGCTTGCTGGACTTCTAAGAATTGTAAGCGATGATGATTAAAAAATAACCCAACCCATTTCTTTATAGGCTTTGGAATTAATAAACGATGTGATGCTAGGGTAATAAAACTATATTCTTTAAGTTGGTACCTTTCTAATTGATACAGCCATTTCTTTTGATTTACATTGCCATGCTTTTCGATAGCATGCTGTATTTGATGAAAGGTAGTGTTCTCAAGCTTCAATTGATAATTAGGCAAAGGAATATCAGGTAAACCTAATGAGGGAATACATTTTGCAAACGTATAACTGACATCATCACAGATTACTTGTCCTTGCGCTTCGATGGCTTTTAAGCGTAACAATAGCGCTTCAATCACTTGCTCTCTTAACACGACCAGCTTATTTGATTCAGTCAGTAAAAAATGTTCGTAGCTTTCCGCAATAGACGGAGGAAGACGCATAGGGCGAATCCAGGCTTTTTGTTTTGCCATGAGTTCTTTTTGCGCTTCTGAAAAACGATCTTGGTATTGAGTGATAACCTCCAATAAAAACAGTAAGCCTTGGCTTGAATAATATTGAAAAGGTTCATGTATTTTCCATTGTTTATAGGCTTGAACAATCATTTGTTGAGTCGCGGCATCATTTTCTACTTTTGCCTCATTAAAACGTTGTTCTAAACTATCTTGACTGAAAGAACGCGCTAGCAATTCTTCCCAATTGAAGCGATCTAAAATAGATTGATCAATTTTTAGTCGTCGAACAATATCTTTTAAAACGGATAGCGATTGATGAGTTGATTGGTGTCTTGTTTCGGCTAATGCCTTGCGTAAGCCTTTACGATCGGTAACAAAGTGTGAGGCATGATAAACGTATTTTTCAGTCAGTTGCTTACAGTCATTTAAAACCGCTAAGCCTTCTGGCTGTAGATAAGCAAGACCCCAGGTTTTATTTGATTTTATGTTTGCTTGATGCGTTTGATTATACTGCGAGATAGTTTCAACTAAATTAAACATAATTTGTTTCCTATTTATTTTTATTTTTCGGGATCAAATTGTTGAATAGCTTTTGAAAGAGGTAATTGAAAACTTGACTCCAACGGTTTACTACCGGATTTGTAAACTGCTAAAGCAAGTTTAGGATCACCTACCAATTTTGGATCAGGTTTACTGTGGGAGAACCCTCTAGCCGCGTTATCGTGTTCTAAACTGCCTATGAGCGTGCAGGGATGATGAATACTTGGATTAGCATGATACTTTCGGTAACGTTTTATAAAATCTTTGCGTAAAAATGATAAAGTCTTTTCAGATTGCTGGCATAAGTAAATCCACCCACCCATATCACGTATCACGCAATGTGTGATGGTATTATCAAATACCACACTGTTATAACGACCGATGGTTCGTATCGCATGGATAACTTGCATCCATGCATTCTGTGCAAACTGTCGGCTATCACCTTGGATCAAGGCGATTAGTTCAGCCGCTATGGGCATGCGCCATAATTCGCGATCAGGATTTCTCAGTGTATCTAAGATAGCAGTTTTCACTTGGGCTAAAGGATAAGGACAGAGACACTGCCAGTACGTTTCTACCAATAAAGTAGACACTTTTCTGTTAAAAGATTCTGCCAACAGGGTTAGCCATTCTAAAAATTCTTTTTTATCGTCGTCGGTCATGTTGTTTTCTCCAAATTATTCTTCAGTTTTAGAGCGGTTAAGCCATTGTTTACCCACGGTAAGGTTATGCTCTAGCGTAGGGCTTAACCCACTTTCAGCTAAGCGATTAGCGTGTTTTACGGGTGGTGATTGTTTACGGCGTGACTCACGTTGTTCTTTAGCCAACCAGGTATTGATATGACGAAAAATCGTCAATGTTGTTTTAAGTTCAGTGGGATTTGCTTCATTCCAGGCTTGTATTTGGCGTAGTTCTTGTAAAACGTTGATGTTCGGATACGTTTTTTGCCAATTTTCTAGTTGTGCAGGCGTTACCAAAAATTGATGGTTTTTCTGTAGGGGGATGGCAATGTCGATAGTGAGAGGTGTTTTTACTAAACATAAAGATTTATTAACAGGGATTTTTAATGGGCTGCTGCTGAGCGCGACGTCTGTCGCGCCAACATCATCATCTTGTTTCTGAAATTGTTTCTGATCCTGCTTCTGCTTCTGATCCTGTTCCTGTTCCTGATCCTGTTCCTGGCTTCGAAGGGGCTTCGAAGGGCCTAAATGAAATAAGTCACGGTATCTTTCATAAAAGGCCATTCGAAGGGGTATATTAGGAAGTTTTTTATAGATTTTATTAATATTTTTAACAAGATTATCGCTTTTTTTAAGCGCACCTAATTCATTCGCGGCCATATCATGTACCCAAACATGATCGGTCTCAGCGTCATAGGAGCAAAATTTTATTTCTATAAGTTCTTTAATCCCTTTTGACACGCCATCTAAAGGCATTCCTGTTTCATGAGCGATAAAAAAGAAGGGTAAATAATAAAAACAAATCATGTTGGTGTGGCTACAGGCCATTAAATACAAGGCAAGGACTTTTGCTTCTAATCCACAATCTTTTATTTTTTTACCCATGGGGCTTATCCAAAATTTGCAGGAGATTTTTGCATAGTCACGCATGGTATTTTTTTCCTTTTATAATAAAAATTTATATGTTTAATTGATCTTTAATTTATTTTTTTGTTCTTTATGTGATAATTTTGTTAAATTGGCTGCTCTTGATATAGATATTTTTGACTGATCAACATCGGTAATTAGCTCGCTACAACCGTATTGAAGTATTTTTTTAACTTGCCTGTATTGAATTTTGGAACTGAATCCAAGTGAATTTGAAATAAAAACATCTGTCCTTCCTCTAACTTTGTCTAAATTGAGACGGAGTTTTTGTTTAAAATATTCATTTTGTTTAATTTCAAATAAATCAGTTCTTTGACCTTGGCGATTTCCAATATATTTTTCTAATGCAATCCCTATTGCTGCACGTTCGCTTATTAAAAAAGTCTTTACTAAATCTTCAGTTATATAATTCCCTTCAGCCAAACTTCGCAGAGAAAATTTCCAACAAGGGATTGTTTTTTTATTTTTTTCTTGGTAAATAAAGAAACTTTCGTGACCAAATATAAGTGTATAATCTTCATTAATGCAGGGTGGTCTATTTATATTTAAAAAAGTTTCTTTATTTTTTAAAGGTTTTAAGTTGTCGGATACATGAATACGACTAGTCAATACATGAATTAATTCACAAGGATAAACCGCCACTTCTTTAAGCGATAAACAGAGATTTTTTAAACGATAAGCAATTTTAAAAGAGACCAAATCCTTCCAATCCACTTCCCCGCGCATCATCCAAACTAAATGTAATGCGAATTCCAGAGGCATTTCACTACGACCACGATACCAATCACTAACACTTTGTTGTGGAATTCCTAAAGCTTCCGCAACCTTTGTTGCTGAACCGAAGTGAGCAATTACTTTTCTTAATGAATTGATGAGCATTATTGATATCCGCTCCTTATCATTATTTTTATGTAAAAGCATTTTATATAAATTACCTACGACATATGTCGTAGGTAAATTCGATAACCTGATAAAGATGAAGAGATAAAAATAAACCTGGTTTTAAATAAAAAGTTAATAAGGGGATTAAGAATGCAACCGCGACTAATTCGATTACGTGATGCACCAACTTATTTAGGGATGGATAAGAACCGATTTAATAAAGAAGTAAAACCTACCTTATCCATTATTCCGATAGGAAAAAGAGGAATTGCATTTGATCGACTTGATTTAGATACCTGGGTTGAGCATTATAAAGCCTGTAATGGTCGCCCCGCTGATAGGAGTAAAAAATTATGGGGCGAAAAAGAACGTCGGGTCTCCTTAACCGCAAAGGTATCTGGCACATCGACAAAAAAATACTCGGACAGCGCATTTGCGAAAGTACTGGATCAGATTCTCTCGAAGAAGCCGAAATCTACCTCGCAAAACGTATCGAAGAGATAAGGCAAGTTAAAATTTATGGTGTTAGATTACAACGAACTTTTAGGGAAGCAGCAACTCGCTACTTACTGGAAAATCAGCATAAATCTAGCATTATAGAAGCGGGTTACTTAATTAAACATTTGGATAGATTTATAGGAAATTTGTCCTTGGAAAATATCCATAAAGGCACTTTACAAGCGTATATCGATTCAAGAGAAAAGGATGGGGTAAAAAAGACAACTATCAATCAGGGATTAGAGATAGTTCGTCGTATTTTAAATCGGGCAGCCGGAGATTGGGTTGATGAAAATGGAGTTACTTGGCTTGCTACAGCGCCTAAAATCAAATTGCTAATCGAAACAGATAAACGTAACCCGTTTCCATTAAATTGGAATGAACAGAGCAGGTTATTTGCTGAGTTGCCACTTCACTTACAGAGAATGGCGCTCTTTGCAGTTAATACAGGCTGTCGGGATAAAGAAATTTGTCGTTTACAATGGGATTGGGAAGTAAAAGTACCGGAATTAAATACTAGTGTTTTTATTATTCCAGGAGAAAAAGTAAAAAATCGACAAGATCGCTTGGTAGTGTTAAATCAAGTAGCTAGTCAAGTGATTCGGGAAGTAAGGGGAATGCACCCAACCTATGTGTTTGCCTATAAAGGGCACTGTATAACTCGGATGTTAAATTCCGCTTGGCTTAAAGCGCGTGTACGAGCAGGTTTATCTCGTGTAAGAGTACATGATCTAAAGCATACTTTCGGACGAAGATTACGTGCGGCTGGAGTAAGTTTTGAAGATAGGCAGGATTTGTTGGGGCACAAAAGTGGGCGTATTACTACTCATTATTCCCAAGTCGAGTTAATTAGTTTAATTCAAGCGGCTAATAAAGTTTGTAGAGAAGAAAATCGAAAGCCGATACTAACGGTATTAAGAAGGGTAGCTTAATAGTAGCTCCCGCAAAAGTCCCGCAAGGGATTTTTTAGATTAGTTCGAAAATGATGTAAGTGTTTGATTTAATTGGTGCGCTCGGAGGGACTCGAACCCCCGACACCCAAGTTCGAAGGTTGGGTATCACCCATATACGTTTGGCTGGTTGGTAGGTGAAATTGTACGCAGAGTATCAAATCTAACAATCAGGGAGGCTGTTCATAAATTTATTGCTCAGCCTTTGAGCACAATCATCACAGTTGGAGCAGCCTCTGATCTTAAACCGCTCATTGCGCCTCAAGTTTTAGCTAAGGAAAAAGATGCTACTGCATTTTCAGTAGCGGCGCGCAATAATCCAAATTCTATTCAAGCTGCTGTAGAAAATTACCCCATCGACTTTGTAGATACGGAACGAGGATTTAGCTCCGAGCTTTGCGCCGCAAATATAGTTACGAATGCGCAAGGGTTGGCCAAATTTTACGATTCTCTGCTCACAAATGACATAATCATCGATGCCTGCCATCGCCGATTAATGACAGAAACATCCATTCAGTCTGAATGTGACGCCACGTTCCTGACCCCCTCAGCGTATGGGCTTGGAGTGATGAAAAGTTTCGGAAAAATAGATGAGGATGGCTCTTTTGTTCTCAGCCGATCTGCCTTTGGCCACGTTGGGGCAGGAGGGCATTTCGCATTTGCAGAACCTTCTTGTGGCTGTTCAATGGCCTTTACTATGCGACGTATGAGTAGTGGCCTTCATATTGATGAACGCGGTAAGAAGCTTATCACAGCATTTTATCAAGACCTCGGGTACGAAATTAGCAGCGATAAAAAAAGTTTTGAAAGGAAGCATAATGCAACAATATAAATCAATTGATCTATTAGGGAAACGTTTTCCTTCCGATCTACGGCAGCCATATTATGTTCCTCATCAGATGCGTTGGTTGGGACCAAATACCAAGGTATGTGCAATTGGAAGTTGCTTTGCAACCAATTTCTCAAGGTGGATCGCGCTTCAAAACGTTCCTGTTATATCGCCGGTATGGGGACTTCATTATAATTCCCGCACAATTGCTGAAGAAATCCGGAAAGCAACCGGTGCTCAAATAAATAGAGTTATCTGGAAAATTTTAGAAGAAAATGGGAAATATAAATATTATGATGCAAAACGTCATCCAGTATTCGCGGACACAGAAGAGAACCTCTTTCAAACTGTTTCGGATATTGAAATAAAAGCATCGGTAGCAGTCGCAGACGCGGATGCTTTTATCATTACATTGGGGTTGTCAGAAATATGGGAGCAACGCACTAACTCCGGTTGGGAAGTATTAAATCGTTCTCCTCTTTCCCAGCATGTAGAGCAAGGGTTGCCAGACGTTAGGTCACGCTTTCAATCCATTAATGAAATTATAACTGATTTGAAAGAAATTGTTAGTGCGATTGATCAAACAGGTGGTCCTATTAGACCTATTGTGTTTACGGTGTCGCCAGTACCGTTAAAAACCACCGGTGCTGACATCGATGCGCGGATTGCTAATACTCGCTCTAAAGCAACATTGATTTCAGCATTGCATAATTTTCTTGAAATTATCCAGAAACCTGGTCGAGCCTCAGTATTTTATTTCCCGGCGTATGAGCAGTTTCAATATACTGATACCGATGAGCAAATCTGGCAGCGCGATATGAGACATATTCATGCGAGTAAGATTGATAAAGTTTGCTTCTCTTTTTGTCATATGTTTGCAGATGACCCCGATCGATTTTCATTATTACCAGATTTTTCCGTACCGTTGGTGTAATCATGACAACTGAAATCTTAACGCCAATGAGAGCGACTCCATCCCTTATTTCACTGGGTGTTTCAACCGCAAAAAATTCTATTCTCCCTTTATTGGCCGCATCAATTATTTGTAAAAATGAGACCACTTTTTTAACGTCAAAAGATTTCTGTTTGATTGATGTTGATACGATGCTTGATATGCTCAAGTTGTGCGGAGTGAATGTGATGCAAAATAATGACTCAATTCATCTTGACTGTAGTTGCGTTCACCAAGTGCATCTTAAAACAGAGTATACCGAGAAAACACGCTATAGCATTATATTGTTTGGAGCGCTGCTAGCACGATTTGGCGAATGCTCAACCTCGTTGCCTGGAGGATGCGATCTTGGTCGAAAATACGATATTCATTTGGATATTATGCGGCAATTAGGTTTTTACGTTGAAGATAGTATGCAGGGCATTAAGGCAATTCGAACAAATAAGGCATCAACGCTGGTAAAATTACGTTATCCTTCCGTTGGTGCGACACTAAATGCGCTCATTATTGCTTCGAACAGTGAGCCGCAGAATGGCGAAGTCATACAGTTAGTTAATTGCGCAATTGAACCAGAGATAGATAACTTAATTGAATATTTAGTAAAGTTAGGTTGTGCAATTGAGCGAAACTGGAGAACAATTTCTATCACAAGGGCTAAAAGAATAAATATTGAAAAAGTATGGCATGCTCCTATTCGGGATCGTATAGAAGCTGGATCATTTGCTTTAGCTGCTGCATTGTTAGGCTCTAAGATAATTATTCAAGGAGCACCAATTAAGTATATGGATGCCGTAATCGCTCTGTTGGTACAATTAAATGTTTATGTTTTTAACTTTGGTGATGCGTTAGTTGTTGATGGATGTTCGATAAATCGAAGTATGACAATTAATATCAATACTGAACCATATCCCGGATTTCCAACGGATCTACAACCCATTTTAGCAGCACTTTGCTCAGCCCAGTCCGTGCCATGTGCAATAACTGATACCGTAATGCCAGAAAGAACAAAGTATATTGCTTCATTAAATGCTCTAGGCGCTAATCTACGCTATGAACAAGGAGTTATTAAAGTATTCCCAGCTTATGAAGCTTGTCCAAATAAAGAAATTGTTTCCGTGACCGCTACCGATTTAAGGGCGGGCATGGCCGTGATTTTATATGCGCTTAAACAAGGGCGGGCTTGCCGGATTGAAAATTTTTTCCAGGTACGGCGAGGATATTCTAATGTTGAAGAAATAATTAGAAGTTTAGGGGGAGAGCTACAGTGCAATGTATTCAATAATTGAAGCTGCTACGTGGTGTTGGCATGTCTATATACCAATTAAAACAAACACGATGTTCTAGTATGAAGATACCTGAAAATAATCTTCGGCCCTATCAGATCGTTAATCTTATTGCTTTCAATTCATATGGGATAAATTCCATAGCAGAGCGGTGCTATTTTCCTCGAAACCTTCAAGATTTGACAGAAATCTTAGAGGAAACTTATGAGTCTAATCCTAAAGTTATTGGCGGCGGTAGCAACATAATTCTCTCAACAAATAAATACAAAAATCCAATTATATTATTATGTGGTTTCAACCAGTATTTGGTAAGTGATGCCAATTTTATTTCAGTTGGGGCCGGTGTCAAATTATCAACTTTGGTAGAGTATACGAATGCCTGTGGATTAAAGGGGATACAACGGTTAATCGGAATTCCAGGTTCCGTTGGAGGAGCTGTTAGAATGAATGCTGGGGCATATGGCCAAGAAATTGGGCAAGTTGTTAATTGGGTGGATACCCTAGATATAAAGATGGGTAAAAGAAAGCGTTGGGAAAAACATGAACTTTGTTTTTCATACCGGACAAGTTCATTTGCTTTAGATAATTATATTATAACTGATGTAGGTCTAAAGCTATCATTAGATGAAAATATACCTTTAGCTGAGCGTGTTGAGTTAGTGAGATCTGAATCTGCGGAGTTATTAGCGATTAGAATGCAAAAGATACCTTATCATATGCCAAATGCAGGAAGTGTGTTTAAACGAACACAAAATTCTATGCCTATAGGACTTATGGTGGAACAACTTGGCTTGAAAGGATACTGTATAAATGATGCGATGATTTCTTATCAACATGCAGGTATCTTTGTGAATAAAGGATTTGTTATAGGAAAGGATCTCATTTCGCTTGCAGAATTTGTTCGTGAAAAACTCGCTAGTCGATTTGGTGTGAATATTGAATTAGAACAGGTAGTCATTTGATGATTAGACTTCGTGTAAAAGAAAAAGTGCAACATTTTTTCCGTCGCATCGGGCGTGCAAAAACGGTGGGTGTGAGAGCGGTTATTTTCAATACCCAAGAAGAGGTATTGTTAGTAAAACATACCTATCGCCCGGGCTGGCACACTCCTGGAGGTGCGGTGGAAAGTGGTGAATCTCCCATTGATGCTATATGCCGTGAGATCTATGAAGAAACCGGTCTTGAGGTAACTACCGAACCCCAAATATTTGCAGTTTATAGGCACCGATGGAGAGATTTAGATGATTACCCAATCTTATATGTTGTCAAAGATCAAGAGAGTACACCAGTGACTAATGACAAAATAGAAATATCCGATGTAAAGTGGTTTCCGTTATGCGCGCTTCCCGAAGATATAACTAATAAAACCCGCGAGCGGATTGATGAAGTTCTTGGTAATAGAAAAACTGCAAAGGTTTGGTAATGAGTATTAATTCTATTAAAGATAACTCATATGTTTTAGCGGTTGGTGAGCAGGATCGTGAGCGGCTTACCATACTGAATGATATTTATGGTGAGGCCAGCCGGAGTTTTTTGGAGAGCGTATTTGCACGCATACCGCATCCTAGTGTGTTGTGCGATATAGGATGTGGTCATGGGCATATATCACGATTTATTGCAAAGACATTCAAAAAATCAGAAGTAATAGGTATTGATCAATCAGAGAGGCAATTATCAGAGGCTCAGAGATTATTAGATTTAGAAGGACTGACTAACGTACAGCTATCTTTACCTGATAATAAAGACTTAATTGGAATAGCTGATTTTTGCTATAGTCGATTCGTGCTTATGCATCAAAGTGAGCCTCGTAAATTAATCGAAAATATAAAAAAAATTGGAAACCCCGCCGCTTATTTTGTTTTTGAAGAACCTTCTTTAAAGGACGTTATTTCTTATCCTTATCGAGAATCGGTGTTCCGCGCAAATGAGCTTACATTGACTTTAGGAAAACAAAAAAAAATAAATTACAGTTATGCGGATGGTATTATTTCAGATATAGGGCATTATTTCAGGATATTTGATATAAATGTAGTGCAACCATATTTATCAAATGCTCGTAAGAAATCAATTATATATTTATCACTAATGCAAATTGCAGAGGAGTTGATAACTAAAAACTTATCAACAAAAACAGAAATTGATGCATTGATAACGGATTTAAAAGGATTTTCTCGGGATGAGAAATCCATTTGTTCAGGGTTAAAAATATATCAAATTTTTGCAAGTAATCACCAAATATGACGGCGAAGAGGGAGATTATGGCTCGTGTTGTCGGTTCTAATGATCGCATATGCGTGACTTGTTTGCGTGATGTAGAAAAGGTAGCTTTTTTTTGGGAGCCTACGCACGTATTATCGCTACTTGATCCATGTCTGCCTTCGGAGAAATCACCCAAGCTAGAGAAAGCCAAACACATTGTTTTGCGAATGTATGACCAGGAAGACACAGGGGCAACTGGCCATTTTTCGAGTATAATCGAACGTGCGTATGAACAGCTATCTAGCATCTTTGCAAAACCTAAAAACAAGGTTTTGATTCATTCGATGAGACAGGAAAGCATTGTGAAAGCAATGCGAAGTCGAAGAGCCCGCGATAGGCGTGCGTTGACGGGCGAAGCAGGAAACGCATCACGCCGTAAAGTCATTTGTGGGAGGCACGGGCATGAACTCCGAAGGAGTGAGTGCGTGCCGGACGCAGGACGTATCGCGGCCTAATTTCAGTCGCGTCATGCGAACGAATTTCGGGGACACGATGGCCGAAATTCTTCGGGAGCATAGCGACTCACTTGGTCATGCTGGCGTCAGTCGGTCCACAGCTTTCGCATATGCTGCTTTGTGCATCTTGTATGCGTCCGAAAATACCACGGATATATTCACGCGATTAATGGGAATAACTGAAAAACCGTGGCCTAATGATCGCATTGTTGAAGAATTTGATAGAGTTTTAAATCGTGGTGGAAGTTTAACTACAACATTAAAAATATATAAGGGCATGTATCCCTTACGTCTGGAAGCTTATCGTAGGCTTAACCGAAAACGAGGATTGGTTTCTCCGGTTTCAAGATAGTACATCAATTTTTTGCAGAGACTAAGTAAGCTATTGTCCACTATATTAAGCTAGCTATTTGGAGTCTAGTAAACTGTAAGTGCTTCTAAGCTTTATTTATAAAGATTGCCCGCCCATTTCACGAAGTGAAAACCAGCCAAGACCTCACTTTTCCATCGTCTCTACGATACTTGTAAAACTGAGGTCTTGGCTTTGGGCGGGCAGTAAAGTAAATCAAAATAGAAGTAGTAGGAAGGAGAGAAAGAGGGGAAAGGAAAAGAAAAAATAACTTAAGATAACTAAATATAATTCGTTCCAATTTCTTTATAAAAATAAAAAATGACAATAAAATTAACTCTACTAAGAATTCTAGATATTTCTACTAGTTGGAATGATATCCATCATCAACTTTCAAAACCTGATTTTATAAAAAAAAATTTTACAGGGAAATTATTTGAGGAGTTTTGTAAGTATTATTACCTTACCGAGCCTTCGGTACGCAGTGAATATAAAAACGTTTGGCTTTTTTCAGAAGTTCCTCATTTGGTTAGAAAGAAGCTAAATATCGGGACTCGTGATTATGGTATCGATCTTATCCTTGAAGGGCATGATAATGATTTTTCGTCAGTACAGTGTAAATTTAGAAGTGATCAAAACGCTCCGGTTAGCTGGACAAAAGATAACTTAGCAAGTTTTTTTGCTGAATCAGAAAAATCAAAATATATAATTGTTTTTACCAATGCTTCCGGAGTTGATAGTTATTCTCTAACAAAAAATAGAGGACGTATAAAAGTTGTTACTTTAGGGGATCTTCTAAATTTATCACAATCAACTATTAATCAAATTAAAAATCGAATAAAAGGTAAAAAAATAACTGCGCCTGTAAAAAAACCAAGAGATTACCAACAGAACGCTATTAATGCGGTTATTAATGGTTTTAAACAGCATGATAGAGGTCAATTAATTATTCCTTGTGGAGCTGGAAAGACACTTATCGCATTATGGATAAAAGGAGCACTAATGGCTAAACATACATTGGTGCTAGTTCCTTCTTTAGCCTTACTAAGACAAATAAAGAATGAATGGAACTCCAATAATAACGATTATATACCCTATATTTGTGTTTGCTCAGAAAAAGATATTGATAAGGAAAATGATAGTTTAGTAGTAACTATTTTTGAGATCCCTGGTAGGGTTACCACCGATCCCAAAGAAGTTCGTAAATTTTTAAGCCATAACAAAAAAAGTATTATTTATGCGACTTATCAAAGCTTAGAAGTAATTTGTAAAGTGGCTAAAGATCTCAATTTTGCTTTTGATTTAGCTATTTGTGATGAGGCGCATAAAACAGCAGGGCATAGATCAAATAAATTTTGTCTAATCCATGAAGAGGAAAATATAAAAATAAAAAAACGTCTTTATATGACAGCCACCCCGAGGGTTGTATCAAATAGATTAAAAAATGAATGGAAGAATAAGGAAATTACGTATCTTTATGACATGAGTAATAGAAATATATTTGGTCGTGAATTCTATCGTATGAGTTTTAAAGAGGCTATAGATAGAAAAATACTAGTCGATTATAGGATTGTTGCTATAGGGGTTAGCAACAGAGAAGTAGAAGAAATGATAAAACAGAGAAAATATACCTCTGAGCATGAAACAACAGCAGATGAAATTGCTAATAATTATGCACTTGAAAAATTTAGCCGAGAACACGGCACAGCGCATGCTATTACTTTTCACTCAACAGTTAGAAAAGCAAAAGATTTTCAAAAAAGACATAAAGAAATTTTTCCTGATATTCGGGCTTATCATGTGAATGGAACTCTTACTACAAATGAACGGGTTGTCATTATGAACGAATTTAAGAGTTCCGAATATGCAGTGATGACGAACGCAAGGTGCCTTACAGAGGGCATTGATATACCTGCTATTGACACTGTGTTTTTTTGTGATCCTAAAACTTCAAAAGTTGATATTGTCCAAGCGACGGGCAGGGCTTTACGAAGAGCTCATAATAAAGAAAAACAGTTAGGTTACATTGTAGTCCCCATTTATCATGCAGATGAGGAAAAGCTAGAAGAGGAGATAGAAAGTGGATTATTTAAAAACCTTATTAGTGTAGTTAGGGCTTTATCTTCTCAGGATGAAAGATTAGAGGAGGAAATAACACAGATTAAATCTGCTAAGGGGAAAAGTCCTATAATTTCACAGCATATAAGCACTAATTTAGCTTGTAACTTGATTATTCCCTATAATTTCACTGCTCAGATAAAAGATAATTTATTTTATCAAGAAATCAGTACAATTCGATTAGGTTGGTTACCATTTGAAGAAGCTAGAGAGTTTGTCCATAGTTTAGGCCTAAAAAAAGGAGATGATTGGTTAATCTACTCTAAAAATGGAAAGAGACCTGAGAATATACCATCAAACCCTGATAAAGCATATAAGAGTACAGGATGGGTATCTATGGGGGATTGGTTAGGAACTGATTACATAGACACTAAAAAAAGAGCTTACTGGCCTCATGGAAAAGCAAGAGAGTTTATTCGTAAATTGAAATTGCAAACTGGAGAGGATTTTCAATTATTTTGTGAAAGTGGGGAGAAGCCTTCAGAGATACCCAAAGCCCCTGATCAAGTTTATAAACAAAACGGATGGGTATCTATGGGGGATTGGTTGGGGACTAATTTCATACATACACACAAGCGGAGTTATCTACCATTTGAAGAAGCAAGGCTAATTATTCATAAATTTAAAATACAAACTCAGGAAAAGTATCGAGAATTTTGTAAAAATGGAGATAACCCTGAAAATATACCTGCAAGTCCAGCAACAGTATATAAAGACACAGGATGGGTCTCATGGCCTGATTGGTTGGGGACTAATTTCGTACATACACATAAGCGGATTTATCTATCATTTGAAGAAGCAAGGCTAATTATTCATAAATTTAAAATACAAACTGGGAAGGAATATCATTCATTTTGTAAAAGTGGAGATAAACCCGAGAATATACCGTCAAATCCTGATAAAACATATAAGGATAAAGGATGGGTATCTATGGGGGATTGGTTGGGGACTAATAATAAATCTTCTTTTGATTATGAATTTCTTCTCTTTGAAAAGGCAAGAAAGTTTGTTCGTGATTTAGGTTTAGAAACTAGAAACGACTGGTTGAATTATTGTAAAAGTGGAAAGAGACCTGAGAATATACCTTCGAATCCACAAAGAACTTATAAAGATAAAGGCTGGATATCATGGACAGATTGGCTTGGAAAACAGGAGGAAAATGATTCATAATCCGCGGGGACAACTTCTATTTAACTATTTTATAATTTGCTAATGACTTGATTATTATATAAATAGTATCCATTATTATATAATAATAATTAGGATAATTCTTTTTGAAATTAACATCACGTGATGTAGAGATTTTAAAATTTATCAATGAATTTGGTTTCTGTGAAATGCCACAGATCAGCCAATATTTTGGCTTGCATAAACCTCGTAATTATCAAATTATTAATAAATTAGAACGACACAAGCTGTTGTTACATGAACGCATTTTTTATCGGCGGCATGGCTTGTATCGTTTAACACCAGCCGGTGCCCGCTTTTCTCAGTTACCACCTTTGCATAGGGTACCCTTAGCTAATTACCATCATGACTACATGGTATTAAATCTTTTTATGAAATTAAAGGCGATTTATCCTGATTCATCATGGATTAGCGAACGAAAATTAAAACATGATAAGTATAAATTAGGGGTAGGCCAACATGGCCATTTGCCGGATGGCATATTAGTTTTTGCTGATGGAAAACAGATTGCTATTGAGGTAGAACTTTCTTATAAAAGCAATCAACGTTTAGAGGACATTTTAAAAACCTATGCGACCCAGTTTGCCTTGCAAGAGGTTTGGTATTTTTGTCACGAATCGATGGTGCCTAAATTAAAAGAAGCCGCAAAAGCCATGCCCTTTGTCAAAATTCATGTACTAAAAACATTTTTAGAAAAACAACTCACTCACGTGCATGCCCTTACAGGATAGCGGCTTTTTAGAACGACCACGAGAGACTATTCAATGTGTGTTGATTGGACTTTGTTGTCTATGGCAAAGCATAGTTGGTTTATTGGGTCTTTTACTTTTTCTTATCTTAATCCGAGTATTTCGTTATTCTGCATGGAAGGTATTGTTTATTGGTCTGGTATTAGCACTTACCAGTAGCTTGTTGATCGAATGCCGATCACATTTTGACCTATCATTTTTTGAATTGATGCGCGCAGGGTTTGACCAAAACCTGACATTTTGGAAAATAGTGTTTAGTCACGGTTTTAGCGCGGCAGTAAGGTTTGTTTATCAACATGGAGTTGATTATGTGTTGGGCTTTCCAATCTTGTTTGCGGGCTTATTTGGCATGACAGAATGGATACCTAACTCGACTCATGAATGGGAACTTAAGGCCATTCAAAGGGGTAGGGAATCCTCATTGAAGCAGCATACGTTAAATTGGAAAAAATATTTCCTTAAACCGAACAAACAATCCCAAGAAGGAACGCTTTTAGGCTTCTCTGACGAACAAGAAGCGATTGTCATATCAGACAGCGCTATCAATCAGATGCTCTTAGTGTTGGGCACCACAGGCGGCGGTAAAACGGTTACCTTGCGGCGCTTTTATCAACGAGCTGTCCAACAAGCGTATCCCTTAATTATTATTGATGGTAAACCCACCGAAGAAAACGTTGCATGGTTACAGAAAAAATCACAGGATCACGGACGTACTTTCTATGGTTTTAACTGCGCTGACAATCACCACTATGATCCTTTAGCACATGGCGGTTATACGGAGCTTAAAGACAAGCTGATTAGTTTAAAAGATCAGTGGGAAAATGATTACTACCGTTCAATTGCCGAAGATTACTTGCAGACTACATTTGAAGTGTTGTTGCATCTCAAAGAAGCCTTTGATTTAAAGACTGTCGTTAACTGTTTAGATTTTAGAGAGTTAGCACTTAAAACACGCGGCATCACTAATGAAACACTTAAAAACCGTGTACTACGGTTACAACAGTATGATGCCAAAGACATTACAGGGTTACAGGCACATTTGAATTTACTCATCCATTCAGAACTCGGCGCTTTTTTTGAAAAAACCAGCAATACCTTTAATTTAGAGGAAATCATTCAAACGAATAGTGTGGTGTATTTCGCTTTACCTGCCTTACGTTTTCCGAGTTTTGCTAAGGTCTTAGGCAAATTAATTATTAACGATATCAAAGCAGTGATTGATCGTTTAGAAACTAAGCAACGTATTTTTACGGTATTTGATGAGTTTTCCGTATTTGCCGGCGAACAAGTGTTAAATCTTGTAAATATGGGGCGCGGTAAAGGTATTCATGCGATTTTTGGTACACAAGGGTTGGCTGATTTAAAACGCGTCGATGATAATTTTGGCAATCAATTATTGAATTGCGTGAATACCCTGATTTGTCATCGGTTGAATGATCATGAAAGTGCAGAGAGTGTTGCGAGTTGGATTGGAACACAAGACGGATTTGATGTGACTGCGCAAATTAGCGAAGACAATTCAACCGGAATGGGCAGCGTCAAACGCAATAAATCCTTCATTATTCATCCTGATTCTATTAAGCAAGAATTACAATCAGGCGAAGCTTTTTATGTTAGTAAAGTAAATCAATTTCAACATAAAAAAGTAAAAGTTATTTTTACAAAATAATTAAAAAAACACTATATTTATAGTGATTTTAAATACAAATTAAGTTAAAATAATCTTATTAAATACCTTTAATTTCATAAAAAAAATGATATTAAGAAAAGGGGAAAAAAGAAGAATTCAACTAACTTATTTAATCATTTGTTTTTTCTTATTTTTCCCTTCCGTATCATGGGGATATGGTGGAGAAACCCCTGTTAGCGACGGGCTAAATTGGTTTATTGATCGCATGTATGGCGACACGGGATTAGCTATTGCGACACTATCGATTATTGCCGTAGGACTATTATGTGCGGGTCATCGTATCGAGTGGAAATATTTCATACAAACACTGATTGGCATTGGCATTATATTTGGTGCCGGTAGTATGGCAAGAACCATACGTAGCGCTGTTTATTAATAAAAACAATAACAAGGAATACTGTGAAAGATTATCCGATCGAAGTTGACGCCTTAGCACTGGCATTAACACGGCCGCCGGTATTTATGGGTATTCCACTGCGTTTGTTTTTCGCTAATGTAGCGGTAAACATGATGATTTGTCTTGATCTCCATACCTTAATGGGTATTCCTTTGTTTGGTGTGATACACCTGATTTTATTTCGCTTAACAATGAAGGATTTACAATTCTTTCAATTATGGTTGAAGTATTTTATGCAAACGCCACCCGTTTTAAACAGTCACTTTTGGGGTGGTACGAATAGTTATCAGCCAGGATAAAACATGCTGTCTAAGATAAAAAAGAGGGGATATAGTCCCATAGACCAAAGACTTAGAAAAGAAGCCAATGCGTCACGCCATATTAATATAGTAGGACACTATAACGATGAGACGTTGATCGATAAAAGCGGCAAATTGATTCAAATTATTCAAATAGAGGGCATTGATGGTCTTACACATAGTGAAGCGACCTTAGATGTCTATAAAAATCGGCGTAATAGTTTATTAAAAAGTTTCTCTTCTGAAGTTGCGATTTATTTTTGGACAGTGCGGCGTCAAACCATCGCTTTTCCTGCTGGAGAATTTCAGTCAGGTTTTTCCCAGCAACTCAATGAAAAATATCGTCAGAAGATTCAGCAACGCCCGATGTTTCAGAATGAAATGTACATCGGTATTGTCACAAAACCGGCTGAAGGTATTTTAAATCAAGGTTTTAATTGGTTTAAAAAACTAAACCATCAAGCGGGTAAGATAGCCCAGCAACAACAGTTACTTAAAACGCGCGAAGCCTTAACGGCGGTGACTCAGAAAATAGTAAAAACCTTATCTGACTATCAACCACGATTACTCAGCGTTTATCAAAAAGGCGGCATGGCCTTTTCTGAGCCTTTAGCATTGATGGGTCAATTGATTAATGCTGACAAACAAACGATTCCCTTGTTGATGCAAGATGCTTCTGCTTATTTACCCAGAAAACGATTATTTTTTAATCGACATAGCGGCACGATTGAATCCCGTACGGGTGATAACATTAAGCAATTTTCTGCGGTTATTTCGATTAAAGCGTATCCTTCTATGACCTATCAAGGGATATTAGATGGCCTTAATTCACTACGCATGGAATATACCTTAACGCAATCCTTCCGATTCTATGATCGTTATTTAGCGAAGACTCGCTTACGCGATCAACAGCGCGATATGCAACAAACCAAAGAAGAATCCGTGCGGCAAACGGAACAAATTGATGAATCCTTTGATGATACGGCCAGTGGCGAAGTCAATTATGGGAAACATCATTTTAGTTTAATTTGCTATGCCAACACCTTAGAACAACTAAACCAACACGTAGGAGAAATCATTGCCTTGTTATCCGATCGCGATATCGTCTGTGTTCGAGAAGAGGTCGGTTGTGAATGTGCTTTTTGGGCGCAGCTACCAGGTAACTTTTCTTATATTGTGCGCGAAGCGGAGATCTCTACTAAAAATATCGCGGCTTTTGCGAGCTTGCATGATTCACCTCGTGGTCAACGTGAGCATAATTTCTGGGGTGATGCGGTTACGGTGTTAGAAACCTTATCCGGTAGTCCGTATTATTTTAATTTTCATGAAAGAGATGTCGGTAACTTTATGGTGGTCGGTTCAATGGGTAGTGGTAAAACATTACTGGTTGGATTTCTGATTGCACAAAGTATGAAGTTTGGTGGCAAACGTGTGATCTTTGATAAAGATCGCGGCTTAGAAATCTTAGTCAGAGCCTTGGGTGGTACGTATGAAATTCTAAAACCAGGGATTGCAACGGGATTTAATCCTTGCCAATTAGCAGACACACCAGAAAATCATACGTTTCTATTACAGCTTTTTAAACAATTGCTGAAATCACCGACTAAACCCTTAGATGAATCCGAAATAAAACTCATTGAAGAAGCGATTACGGGTATGTATCGCTTAAATTTAAGTGAAAGACAATTTTGTCATATTGCACCTTTCTTTGGCGTTAATAAAAAAGGCTCGCTGCGCGCACGGTTTGAGTTGTGGCATGGCGGTTGTGAAAATAGCTGGTTATTTGATAATGCACAGGATTGTTTTGAACAGCAGCGTTACGAATCTGATGTCATCGGGCTTGATTTAAGCCATATTCTAAAAGACGAATCCTGTAAAATACCGGCCTTGATGTATTTATTACATCGATTTAGCCAACAACTCGAAGGTCAGCGCGGTCTTATCTTTCTTGATGAAGCTTCGCCCGCCTTACAAGACAAGTATTTTAAGCCCATTATCAATGATCTATCCCGTACTCCGCGCAAGAAAAATAATTGTTTTGGCTTAGGCACGCAGGCCGCCTATGACACAACGTTGTCAAAAAATCATCAGGTGATTAATGAAGCGGCCGCATGCAAAATCTTTTTCCCTAATCCGATGGCGGATCGAAAAACCTATATGGAGCATTTCGGTCTAAGTGAACGAGAATTTGAACTGATTAAAACCTTACCCAATGAAAGTCATTATTTTTTATTAAATTACGGCCGAGGTAAAACATCCGTCGTCTTACGAGCAAATTTACAAGGCTTGGAAGACGAGATTGCGGTTATTTCAGGACGTACCGAAACCATCGCATTACTCGATACCATTCGTGCTGAAGTGGGTAATGATCCAAGCATTTGGCTACCGATTTTCCATCAGCGGAGAAAATCGCATGCGGCTTAAATTGGTTAAAATCATGACTTTAAGTTTATTAATACTTTGTCCCTTAAAGAGTAACGCCGATCCTTTTATTAGTGGTGTATTGCACCTTGTCGCACAGATAGAAGGGTATCAAATGCAGATGGAGAATATTCAATCGACGATTTCACGATTAAATCGTCAGATAAAACAAGCGGTATCAGGTCATTCTGAATGGGCACATTGGCGATTTAGGGATTTTCAATCCTGGGGACTTCATGCCGATCGTTGGGGTTCGCTTTTAGAACTAGTAACGCATGGTGGGAATGACGGTCAGTTAGGTCTCATTCTTCGTTTATTATCACGCGAATTTCCGGCAGGCATCGAACTTTACAACCGAGTGAATCGGAATCGATCGGATCAACAATTTTATAGCTTAAGAGCAAAAACCGCCTTAGTCACAAGAGCGGCCAGTCAATTGAGCTACGATAGAATTCAAGAACAAATAAACTATGCAAACGAATTGCGTTCACAAATTGGCACCACCAGCACCTTAAAAGAAGCGGTTGATTTAGAAACCCGCATTAACCTAGAAAATAATTTAATTCAGATTGAAGTGTTGCGTCAACTAGCGTTAATGAATCAACAACACGCGGTTAATGCACAAACGGAGGTCAATCTCGACCTGCAAACGGCGCGCTTTGTTGCTTCTATTCGGTAAATACTAAGGAATATGACTATGCAAAAATTAATACCGTATTTCACATTCATATTATTTCTAGGCATTTGTGTCGTGAGTTGTGCGGCAGAACCCTTACGAGCACCGAACGACAACATGGTGATTAAAACAAAAATTAATACCTGGTAAGGAGTAACAAAATGATCAGTGGAAACTATCATGTGCTGGTTTTAGCCTTCATCATTATGGCCGGTTTGTTTTTGATCAATGAAGATTATTATGCGCTGACAGTAGCCTTTGTTGTGATGGGTGGTTTGTTAGTGTTAGGCGTATGCCAGGGCTGAAATGATAAACCTTTCTCCAGACAGCTTTATTACAGACACATTATCCGCCGTAGATGATGTGATTGCTTATTTTGTACAAACTACTTATGAGCAGTTGGTACAAGGCTACAGTAACACCTTATTGGCCTTAAGCACGCTCTATATTTTGTTGTTGGGTTATCGTTTTGCGATGCATACTTTAACGGCGGATTTTACAACCATTTGCCGACATTTGATCGTTTTATTAGTAGTGACCAGCTTATGCACTAATTGGTCAATGTATCACTTATTTATTTATAATATTTTTACTAACGAGCCAAATTATATTGCACAAATCATTAGTCAGACGCCAGGTCAGATACCGGATGAAACGATTGCACAGGGACTCAATCAAGTCTTTAGCACAGGGATGGAAGCAGCAACCGTCTTGTTTAGTAAAGGATTCTATCTTTTTTTCTGTGGTCTTTTTGTCGCGGCCTTTACCTTTTTATGCTGTATGTCCGCGCTAGGACTTTTAATTTATACAAAATTGGCGATGGCCATTGGCTTGGCTTTGGGGCCCATTTTTTTAACCTTTATACTTTTTGAATCAACACGCGGTTGGTTTGTGAGTTGGTTGGGCAAATTATTTAACTTTTCACTGGTGCCTATTATCACCACCAGCATTCTAGTGTTGATGTTGTCGATTATTAATCTAGTGTTGCCTGATTTAGCGTATGAAGCCACCGTGAGTAAACCTAATTTTTTTACGGTAGGCATTTTTGGTGGATTATCACTCATCACCGCGTTTCTATTAAAACAAAGCCTATCGATAGCCAGTAGTTTAAGTGGTGGCCTTACCTTAGCGGCCTTAAATCAAGTCGGTGGTATGGTGAAATCGGCTTTAACGAATAGTGGTGCTAAGGCGGCGGCTAACTTAGCCAGTCGCGGTTTTAACACTGTGCGTGGTGCATTAGCAAACCGCGCAGCCGCCCAAAAACAATCCACGATTAATGCAGCAGTACAACAAGGAAAAGATAAAGATTAGTTAGTC
This sequence comes from Rickettsiella endosymbiont of Dermanyssus gallinae, assembly GCF_019285595.1. Taxonomy (NCBI): domain Bacteria; kingdom Pseudomonadati; phylum Pseudomonadota; class Gammaproteobacteria; order Legionellales; family Coxiellaceae; genus Rickettsiella; species Rickettsiella endosymbiont of Dermanyssus gallinae. The sequence continues at coordinate 1,211,294 of NZ_CP079094.1, read as the reverse complement.
ATTTTTATAAAACAACAAAAATAGTAAAGAATGATGAGTCAGATAAAAGACGTTAACAGCGATGTAAAAGAAACCTATTACCAAGCGGCTGATGATTGGCGTCACGATATTTATCAAAGTAAAACGCTTTGGTTACGCTACTCTCTGATAGCTAACGCAGGCTTATTACTATCCTTGTTACTGGCACTCCTCACCCTGGTTTGTTTAGTGCCACTCAAACAAAAAGTGCCTTATCTATATACGTTTAATCATGCGACTGGTGAAGTAACCAAACTCGGTGAATTAGAACCCACACACTTAACGGCTAATTGGCAAATGACGCGTTTTTTTCTCATTCATTATGTGATGAATCGTGAAAGCTATGACAGTGATCATTTAGAAATACCCTATCAATTAGTTTGGGCACAATCCAGTCCAACGATTCGTCAACAATACGATACCGAAGTGGATAGTCAAGCTAGCACATCGCCTTACCATAAATACGGTAAAGATAAAGCGATTAGGGTACCTAAAGTATGGCCTTCTCGTTTAAATGACCACACAGCGGTTATTCGATTTGAAAAGCATTTGATTGATAAAGGGACTAATACACAACAAATCGCGCATGAAGAAGCGATTGTAAAATGGCAGTATCAATCCGTTAAAGCCACGCAAGCCCAACTAGATAGAAATCCACTCGGATTTACCGTGACATATTATCAAGTGACCTCGGTTAATTTAAGCCACGAAGAAGGAAAATAACATGAATAAAAAACTAAGTTTCTTTGTTTGCATCCTCATGATCATTATCCCGCTTCATGAGACAACAGCCGCTTTATTGCCTCGATCCGTTGCGGCAGATAAGCATGTAAAAACAGTCAATTATGATCCAAATAATGTCGTAATGATTCAGGGTGCCTATGGTTACGAAACGCACATTATTTTTTCGCCAGATGAGAAAGTACAAAATGTTGCTATTGGGGATAGCTTAGCCTGGCAAACCAAATACATTGAAAATAATTTTTTTATCAAGCCGATAGCCGCCTCTAAAACAAATATGACGGTGTTAACCAATGTGAAGAGCTATAACTTTGAACTAGCTGCCAATGACGAAAAGATTTCACCGCTCTATCAATTAACATTTACTTACCCGACCGGCGGTTTTGATAATCGTGGACAAAGTAACGCCATAGGTACTTGTGATCCTACACAAATTAATTGGAAATATAGTTTTACGGGTGATGAAAGCTTAGCGCCGATTGAAGCCTTTGATTGTAACGGTCAATTTACGTATTTTCGGTTCAAAAGTAGCCTGCCTGCTATTTTTGTCGTTGATAAGAAACGTAGAGAAACGCTCATAAATTATCACATGAAAGGCGACTACGTGATCGTAAATACCACAGCGCCACGATTTACCTTACGCAGTGGACGTTATGTAACCAGTATTTATAACGAAGCTCTTTCAGGCGAGGAATAAGACGATGGAGAAGCCAACACCAACCACTACGGATGGGTCATCAGACATCGCGCAACCAGCGCGAAAAAAGCCGGTACTCATTGTCATTCTCGGTGGACTATTATTTTTATTAGTCACACATTTTTATTTTAATGCTAAAAAGACAACGTCAAAAAACGAATTCCAGGTAGAAGAAAGCTATACCACACCGACTACGGCATCAAAAAAATCAACCATCATACCGATAAAAGAAAAATCAGAGGCAGAAGAAAAGCCACTCTCGGAACAACAACTCGCCTTATTGGAAGAAAAACAAAAAGAATTACAGAAACGCTTAGCCGCACCGATGCTTGTACTCAATCAAGAAAGTAAGGATCACACGGATCATGTTGTCAAAGAAAACAAAGTGTTGAATACGGATGCGAATAGTCAATTTTTACAACAAGCGAGTGCCACTTCCCATCAAAGTGTTCAAGCAACCCAAGTAGGCGCTTTAAATCAATTGATAGGCGAAGGTCAAATCATTCATGCCATTTTAGAAACGGCTATTAATTCTGATTTACCAGGCAACTTAAGAGCAATGATTGATCGGCCTGTTTACTCAGAGGATGGATCACGGATATTAATACCGTTAGGCAGTCGCTTAATTGGTCAATATAAAAGCGGCATGTTACAAGGCCAATCACGCGTGTTTGTGGTTTGGACACGACTCATAACACCGGAGGGTGTTAGCTTAAATCTCGCTTCGCCTGGCGTAGATACTTTAGGTATGGCGGGCATGGCAGCAGATACGATGGATCATCATTTTTGGCGACAATTTGGCTCTGCCATATTGCTGTCAGTGCTGGGTGTCGGTACATCTAATGTGGGTGTGGCCGAAAATACCTCCTATAACGCCACACAAGCCTATCGAATCGCTGTGGCAAATAGTTTAAATCAGACTGCACAACAAGCCTTACAGCAGCAGGGCATGATTCCACCGACCTTATGGATTAACCAAGGTAGTCCTATTCAAGTGTTTGTTGCCCATGATCTCGATTTTAAAGCGGTTAATCAAACGACAAATTCTAAAATTAATATTTTCTAACCAATAAAAAATGTCTATCAAAGCTTTAGAAAGTTATTTAGAACCATTAAAACCTTGTTTACAAACAGAGGGCGTCACGGAAGTGTGTATCAACCGACCAGGCGTTGTGTTCGTTGAAGAGAAGGGATGTTTTAAACAATACACAGCAGAAAAACTTGAATTTGGCTTTCTTGAGACCTTAGCGCATCTCATTGCAGAATTTAATCATAAGCAATTTCCGCATCCTTTAATTTCTGGCGATTTACCTAGCAGCGAGCGGGTACAGTGTGTCATGCCGCCGGCTTGTGAAAAAAATAAGATTATTTTTTCTATTCGCTGTCATTCACGTCGCAATATGAGTTTAGAAGATTATCAAGCCGCTGGAGTCTTTGATTCATCTAATTCTGCAAATGATAACTCGTATGAGCAAACAGCCGATTTACTCAAGGACTTATATGAGGAAACGTTGAAAGATAAGAAAAAAATTCTAAAATTTCTACAATTAGCCATAAAAGCTAAAAAGAATATCCTTATTAGTGGCGGAACGGGTACAGGTAAAACCACCTTTCTGAATGCGTGCTTACAATTGATTCCTGATACTGAACGCTTAATTACCGTAGAAGACACTCGAGAAGTTAAGGTTAAACAGCCTAATACCGTTCATTTGCTTTTTAATCAAGACGATGAAGAGATTACGGCTGAAAAACTATTTAAGACGTGTTTACGCTTAAGACCGGATCGAATCTTATTGTCTGAGTTACGCGGTGCCGAGGCGTGGTCGTTTTTAAGAGCAGCCAATAGTGGCCATCCTGGCAGTATCAGCACGGTGCATAGTGATACACCGCGAGCTTGTTTTGACCAGCTCGTTTTTATGATGCAGCAAGCGGGTAACACATCGAGTGAAGAAAAATTACGTGCCTACATTCAATCTATTATTCCTATCGTTATTCAATTAAAGCGCAGTGCCAATAAAACGCGATTCGTAGAGATAGCCGAGGTTTATTTTAGTAACTCTTTTACCTAAGGCGATTTATCGCATCATTATGAATAACGGATAATTTCCTATATTCACAATGATAAAATTATCTAATTAATTTTATTTTATGAGAATCTTGCTAAGATTGTAATTAGGTAATTTTTATTAAAAAATATTTGTATATTAGTAATATTTTATTACTATTTTTACAGTAAAATTCTATAAGTCCCTATTTTTACAGTCATTTTTTAACATTAGTTGACTTAATTAATTAAATTATGGTTATATATTATTTCGATATACATTCCATATTAGTTATAAACTTTACTAATAAATTACTAACAAATTATAAGTAAGAGAGAAAAATTTATGAACCCATCAATAGATACAACTTGGACAGAAGAAGAAGCTAAATTAACTGAGTTTGAACTCCTTCTTTTGAAAATGTTTCATGTATTTAGTCGTTGGCAAGAAGACTGTGAGAAAGTAGCTAGTCAAACGGATTTAACTAGCAGTGAGCTATCTATCCTGCATACGATGAGACAGGAAAGCATTGTGAAAGCAATGCGAAGTCGAAGAGCCCGCGATAGGCGTGCGTTGACGGGCGAAGCAGGAAACGCATCACGCCGTAAAGTCATTTGTGGGAGGCACGGGCATGAACTCCGAAGGAGTGAGTGCGTGCCGGACGCAGGACGTATCGCGGCCTAATTTCAGTCGCGTCATGCGAACGAATTTCGGGGGCACGATGGCCGAAATTCTTCGGGAGCATAGCGACTCACTTGTTCACACATATATTTTTCAATAAGCAACGCGTATTTTAGATGTATATGAATGACGCCTCGTCTCATTGCACCGATATGCTCACGACTTATGCCTAATACCTTGGCCGCTTGATTCAACGTTCCACAGTGTCGAATAAAAGTATCAAAAACATTTTCTGTCATGCTTTGCTCCTATTATCCTTCTTTCTTTTTGAACAACACATTATATAGAGATGCCTGGGAACATATTTTCCGCAAAAACTAAATAAACTAAGCGAAGAAAAAATATAAAGAGGGGTAAAAAATGCAGCCGAGACTTATCCGTTTGCGTGATGCGCCAACTTATTTAGGAATGGATAAAAATCGATTTAATAAAGAAGTAAAACCTTCCTTATCTATTATCCCAATAGGCAAGAGAGGGGTTGCCTTTGATCGGCTTGATTTAGATGCTTGGGTGGAAGATTATAAGCAATGTAATGGCCGCCCTGCTAATAAGAGGAGTAAAACACTATGGGGCGAAAAAGAACGTCGGGTCTCCGTAACCGTAAAGGCGTCTGGCACATCGACAAACAAATACTCGGACAACGAGTTTGCGAAAGCACTGGATCAAATTCTCTCGAAGAAGCGGAAATCTACCTTGCAAAACGTACCGAGGAAATAAGACAAGCTAAGGTTTATGGCGTTAGGCCTAGAAGGACTTTTAGGCAAGCTGCTATAAAGTATGTAGAGGAGAGTCAAGAGAAGCCAAGTATTGCAGTTGAGGCTACGCAATTAAAAGTTTTGGATCGATATATAGGGCATTTGCCACTGGAAGCTATTCATATGGATAGTCTTAAAAAATATATAGAAGATCGTGAAAGGATAGAACCGAAAAAAAAGAAGAAGACTAAAAAGGACAGTGCGGAAAATGTAAAAGTGCTCAAAAAAAGAACGATCAACTATGGATTACAAGTGGTTAGGCACATTTTAAATTTAGCTGAAAAAGAATGGAAAGATGAATATGGATTAAGTTGGTTAATAAAAGCGCCAAAGATTAAATTAGAGGAGCAGAAAGACGCAAGAAAACCTTACCCTTTATCACAGGGAGAACAAATGAGGTTATTTTATGAGCTTCCTGTTCATTTAAGAAGGATGGCCTTATTTGCAGTTAACACAGGATGCCGTGATCAGGAGATTTGTAATTTAAGATGGGAATGGGAAATTAAGGTACCGGAAGGTTCAGTCGATGAGACAGGAAAGCATTGTGAAAGCAATGCGAAGTCGAAGAGCCCGCGATAGGCGTGCGTTGACGGGCGAAGCAGGAAACGCATCACGCCGTAAAGTCATTTGTGGGAGGCACGGGCATGAACTCCGAAGGAGTGAGTGCGTGCCGGACGCAGGACGTATCGCGGCCTAATTTCAGTCGCGTCATGCGAACGAATTTCGGGGACACGATGGCCGAAATTCTTCGGGAGCATAGCGACTCACTTGCTTTTTAATTCCTGAATGGCAAGTTAAGAATGGAGAAGAACGGCTTGTCGTCTTAAATAAGATAGCGCATCGAGTGATTGAGGAAGTGCGGGGAGTTCATTCGCAGTATGTGTTTACTTTTAAAGGTAAGCCTGTAACACGGATGTCAAATTCAGCTTGGAATAAAGCACGGAAGCGGGCTGGTTTACCTCAAGTGAGGGTACACGATCTCAAACATACCTTTGGACGACGTTTACGTGCGGCTGAGGTGAGCTTTGAAGACCGTCAAGACTTGCTAGGGCATAAAAGTGAACGGATTACGACTCATTACTCCCAAGCTGAGTACAACAACTTAATTCGTGCTGCGAACAAGGCGTGCGATGTAGAGAGTGGAAAGAAGTTAATTATTTTAAAGCGAAACCGACGATCGTTGGCTAGCTCCGGCAAAAGTCCGGCACGGGGATTTGAGGGATTGTCTGAAAATGGCATGAGACCTTGATATATCTGGCTCCCCGAGCAGGACTCGAACCTGCGACCCAATGATTAACAGTCATTTGCTCTACCGACTGAGCTATCGGGGAATTAGCTATCAAAAGGCCGCTTATAGTAATCGGATGCCATACAATCGGTCAAGCGCTAATAAAAAAATCAGATGGGTACTAGGTTCTTGCCTCAAACCCCAGAATCGCTTAGAATGCGGACGGTTTTAGACCGTTTGTTGACAGACTTCTTTCTAAACTGAGTTTAGCTCCGTTTGGAAAGAAGTCTTCGCGTGTTTTTGGAGATTCTAAGATATGTACGCAGTTATTTCCACAGGTGGAAAGCAATATAAAGTAGCACCAGGCGAGCTGATAAAGCTTGAGAAATTGTCCGCTGAGGTAGGTGAGACCGTTGAGTTTCCTGTCTTATTAGTAGCAGGTGAAGCGGCTGATCTAAAAGTGGGTACACCCTACTTGGCCGATGCAAAAGTGACGGCATCCGTGGTTGAACATGGCCGCCATGATAAGATTAAAATTATTAAGTTTCGCCGCCGTAAGCATCATCGTAAGCAGATGGGGCATAGGCAGCATTATACCGCAGTTAAAATTACAGAAATTTTATAGGGGTTTGTCCTAATGGCACACAAAAAAGCAGGGGGTAGTACCCGAAATGGTCGCGATTCCCACTCTAAACGTCTAGGCGTAAAGCATTTTGGTGGTGAGTTTGTGAAGGCAGGTAATATCATTATCCGTCAGCGCGGCACACATTACCATGCTGGTAGTAACGTCGGAATCGGTAAAGATCACACTATATTCGCTTTAGTCGAAGGTGCGGTTAAGTTTATGCGCAAAGGTCCTAAACTAAGACAGTATGTCTCTGTTATGCCAATAACGACCGACGCTCAAGAGCAAGCACAAGCAAGCTAAACGTTAATTACTAACTTAATGACCCCGCTTGACGGGGTTTTTTTATGAAATTTCTTGATGAAGTAGAAATCCTGGTAGAAGCAGGGAAAGGTGGCGCGGGTTGTGTCAGCTTTCGTCGGGAAAAATTTATCCCTTTAGGCGGGCCTAATGGCGGCGATGGCGGTGACGGTGGCAGTGTCTATTTGAAGGCCAGTGCTAATCTGAACACCTTGATTGATTTCCATTATAACCGTCTTTATAAGGCGAAACGGGGTGAGAACGGCAAAGGGAGTGATTGCGCCGGAAAAAAAGGCGATGATTTGATCCTGGAAGTGCCCGTAGGAACGCAGATATATGATGCGGATACGGAAGAGTTTATTGGCGATTTGATGGTCTCAGACCAAGAGCAACGGGTCGCTCAGGGAGGCTGGCACGGCTTAGGAAATGCGCGTTTTAAAAGTAGCACCAACCGTAGTCCCCGCCAATTTACACCCGGCCAAGTAGGGGAAACCCGCCGTTTAAAGCTTTCGCTTAAGTTATTAGCAGACGTAGGACTGGTTGGCTTGCCCAATGCAGGAAAATCTAGCTTAATCCGTTCCGTATCGGCGGCTACACCCAAAGTAGCAGATTATCCTTTTACGACGCTACAACCGCATTTAGGTGTGGTGCGTTTAGAATATGCACGTAGCTTTGTTATCGCAGATATACCTGGCCTTATTACGGGTGCCGCTGAGGGTGCCGGTCTGGGTATTCGTTTTCTTAAACATTTGGAACGTACTGGCTTACTTTTACATGTGGTTGACGTTTGTCCTGCAGATGGCAGTGATCCGCTGGTTAATATCGCCACGATTGAAGAAGAACTTGAAAAATACAGTCCTGAGCTAGCCGCTAAGCCACGATGGTTTGTGTTGAATAAAATCGATTTGCTCACTACACCTGAATTAGAAGAAGCGTATCAACGCTTAAAGAGTAAACTTTCTTCCGATAGACCCCTTTTTGAAATTTCAGCCTTGCAACGTGTAGGGACTAAAGCATTATGCTATGCTTTAATGGACTTCTTGGAACAAGCTAATTCGGCTGTATAAACACTATCTATTATCGTCTAATTCTTGGTCGATATGCTTAGAGGGTTGATTAATACGCTGTTTTAGATTTTTCCCCATTTTAAAATGAAGTCGGTATTTTTCAGGCGCTAAAAAATGTTGGCCTGTTTTGGGATTAAAAGCAGAGCGTGCGGCATTATAATGGGAAGAGAAACTTCCAAAACCACGGATTTCTATGCGACGGCTTTGTTGTAACGCTTGTTCTAGCGTTTTGACTAATTGTTCAACACTTCGTTTAACGACGGAAGTCGATAGCTGAGGGAACTTTTTTATGAGTTGGTTAATGAGTTCTGGTTTAAGCATAGCTATAATTGATCCTATGATAAGTCTGATTAAGCCAAAAAAATGATCCGAATACAACTACGTTACTTGCCGAATTTAATTACTTGTATTCGTTTTGTACTAATAGGTCCTATTCTATGGGCTTTACTTAAGAAGTGTTATCCTTTTGCATTCTATCTATTTTTAATAGCCGGCTTAAGTGATGCCTTGGATGGTTTATTAGCACGTTTCTTTGGCTGGACAACGCACTTAGGTGCTTTATTGGATCCACTGGCCGATAAATTATTACTCATGGGGAGTTTTATTGTTCTGGCTTATCTCAATCAAATTCCACTCTGGTTAACGGCGCTGGTCATAGGGCGTGATATTTGGATTATGGGTGGTGCGCTTATTTATCGCTATTGGGTTGGCCCTTTAGACTATAAACCGGTTTGGATTAGTAAATTAAATACTTTCTTGCAGCTGGTCTTAGTAACTTTATTAATTATCAAGTTAGCTTTTTTTTCCTTACCCGATCTTGTTATCCAGCATCTGGTTGAAGCGGTGTTTGTTACGACATTACTGAGCTTCGTTCAATATACTTGGGTATGGGCAAGGCATGCCGCTTTTTATTTAAAAGTCGGTGCAAAAAATCCAAAGCGAGAGTTATTATAAGATATGACAACGCAACTTATTCTTCCTATTCAGCCACCCGATGCGAATACCTTTGAAAATTTTTATACCAGTACCAATAATTCTGTTTTATTGCAGTGTTTGCATAATTTTTCTTTAAAAATGGGAGAACCTTATATTTATATATGGGGAAATCCGGGTGCAGGTAGCACACATTTGTTACATGCGTGTTGTCATGAGGCACAAAAGCGCGGTTTTTCGGTGGCTTATTTGCCATTGGGTGCGCTGAAAAAAAACAGTAGTCCAGAAATTTTTCATGGTTTAGAAACGGTTGACATGGTTTGTGTGGATGAGCTTGAGAGTATTGCGGGTGATCGGCTTTGGCAAGAAGCGTTATTCCATTTTTATAATCGTTTACAGGAACAAATGCACTATTTATTAGTAGCGGCAAAAAGTATTCCTAAAGGTTTAGATTTTTCATTACAAGATTTAGTGTCTAGGTTAGCGAGCGGTGTTTTGTTACAAGTGCGCGAATTAAACGACAGTGAAAGATTGTTGGCGTTGCAACAGCGCGCACGCTTAAGAGGCTTAGAGTTTTCTGATGAGGTCGGTCAATTTTTATTGTTACGACTTCCTCGTCAATCCAATAAACTTTTTTCAGCGCTTGAACAATTAGATAGCGCGACCTTAAGTTTAAAGCGCAAATTAACGATTCCTTTAGTAAAAACGATTTTAGCGCTTTAGTGTAACTTGAGTGCAATGGTGGCAACTCTTTTTCCTAAGGCTTTGCAAAGCCGTTTTTCTTCATCACTGAGTGGGTTTTTACTATCTTTTCCTGCCATGTGCGTGGGGCCATACGGCGTTCCGCCGGTTTGGGTAGTGGACAAATCGGCTTCTGTATAAGGTACGCCAACCACAAGCATGCCTAAATGCAGCAATGGCAACATCATGCTAATCAAGGTCGTTTCTTGTCCACCGTGTAAGCTAGAGGTAGAAGAAAAAAAACCAGCCGGTTTGTTAACCAGCGCGCCTGAAAACCATAGGCCACTCAGATGGTCAACGAAATGTTTTAAGGGGGCTGCCATATTCCCAAAACGCGTCGGACTACCCAAAATTAATCCACTGCAGTCGCGTACATCTTCAATGCTGGCATAAGGCGGTCCTTCGCTAGGAATTTCAGCCGCGGTGGTCTCGCAAACCGTAGAAACTTCAGGCACCGTACGAATCCGTGCCTCTATATCGCTTACTTCTTCGATACCGCGCGCAATCTGTTGTGCCATCTTTGCAACGGCACCATAACGACTATAGTAAAGGATGAGTACATAGGGCTGCATCGATGGCTCCTTATAAAGTAACTAGCTAACAAGATTAGTTTATATATTAGCACTTCCACAGTCAGTGATTTGTTTTTTTAATAAAGCGCTGTAAAAAACGTAGCGCCACCGCCGGTGGCGTTGATGACTGTTTTAGCGGATGCTCTAAATAATCCAGGACCTAATAATTGATTATTAAAGCTGAGAATTGAACCCACTAAATAGAGCGCGTCATCGCTGTTTTTTTTATCGGCAGAATGATAGTTGATAAGATTAAACAAAGGTTGTTCAATAAAAGGTTGGGCAATTGTATCTAAAGCAGCCGTTGCTAATATTTTTTTAAATGCCGATGGCTGTGTTTCTTTACCAATCGTCATGCCTTCGCCTTTACCACCCGAAAATTTCTTTAAAACCCAAGCGTCTTTATTAGCGTCTGCAAGACGTTTGATTTTTTCATCGATTAAATACGTTGGTATCACATACTGGTGCAAGCGATTCAATTCGTCGGTGCTCAGATAGTTGGACATAATGTTTTTATTGCATAATACGGCAAACAATCGTTTATCGTGTGCTATAAATATCGTTCTTAGATCATTAAAATAAAGGTTATCGCTTATTTGAGTGAGTAGTTTAGGGTCCATCGCCAATAATTCTTCTTGTTGTAAATTTAGTATAAATTGTTCGTTTTCTTCAGTTTTGTTTAATAGGTGTTCTTCAGGCGAAGTAGTAAAAACGTTTGCATGCGAAAGATTAGGTAACAGTTTGTTTTTTAATAAGTAAATTTCAGCGCTTTTTTCTTTGGCGATAAGAACAAGTGAGTCGCTATGCTCCCGAAGAATTTCGGCCATCGTGTCCCCGAAATTCGTTCGCATGACGCGACTGAAATTAGGCCGCGATACGTCCTGCGTCCGGCACGCACTCACTCCTTCGGAGTTCATGCCCGTGCCTCCCACAAATGACTTTACGACGTGATGCGTTTCCTGCTTCGCCCGTCAACGCACGCCTATCGCGGGCTCTTCGACTTCGCATTGCTTTCACAATGCTTTCCTGTCTCATCGTATGAATTGATTTTTTTAAATCAAAAAACGCTTGTATTGTGGTTGTGCTGTTGATCGAGGGTTGGCTAAGCTTCAAGGCAAGTGAGTCGCTATGCTCCCGAAGAATTTCGGCCATCGTGTCCCCGAAATTCGTTCGCATGACGCGACTGAAATTAGGCCGCGATACGTCCTGCGTCCGGCACGCAGTCACTCCTTCGGAGTTCATGCCCGTGCCTCCCACAAATGACTTTACGGCGTGATGCGTTTCCTGCTTCGCCCGTCAACGCACGCCTATCGCGGGCTCTTCGACTTCGCATTGCTTTCACAATGCTTTCCTGTCTCATCGATGGACGCTTATATTTTTGGAACATTTCTTCATATAAATATTCGCTAAATATAAACATGTTACTCGGGAATCGCGCATTTATTTCACATATTTTTATATGGTAGTCGTTGTCAAAAAGAAAGTCCGGGCGAATGGCGCCGAGTTGATAAGGTTTATACTGGCATGTGGCTAATAAATTAAGTGTTTTATCGGGTAGCGATAGCATGTTTTGTATAGCATGATCTTTAAAAAAATGCGTGACTATTTGCGTGACAGCTTTTGTGAGTAAGGTATGTGCCTCTTTTATCTGATCAATTAATGTTTGGCTGAGCAATAAGGGATAAGGATTAAAGTCGTATTTTTTAAAATCTATTGCGGGGGATGCCTTTTTGTTTAATTGTTTAATTAAATTATTTTTATCTTGTTTGAATTGCAAATAATCGGTTAAGGCTTCAGGTAACAGTTGTTTGATAGGGTTCATAGCGTTTATTTATATTAATTTGCCTTGTTATTAAGGCTTTTCAAAAAAATGAATACGTTTTAAATGTCTTTTTTTATCTTTTATTAGGGTTCTTCCATGCAGATACCTTTTATTATGTAATAAAAGGATTTGATTTTTATCTAAAGCTAAATGACGCGTATGTTGCGTTGAATAAGCCAAATTTTCAAATTCATGTAGGGCTGTTTTTTGTGCGCTGGTTAATTTTTCTAGATCGATGATTTCACGTCTATAGCGCAGATTTAAATCCTTATCAATGATGGGCGCTGTTATAGCGGTGATGCCTTTATAAAACTCTTGCGGTACCTTGATAGTAACGGGATGGTTTTGTAATACATATAAACTTTCTTTAGATAAGCGCGGTATTAAATCCCGGTGATCTACGATTAGGTTTTTACCGCCGTCAAATTGGTCTGGATTTAAGACATATAAACCAAAATAATCAGGCACTTTTTCTTCGTATGAACAATCCGTATGTAAATAAAACTCATTGGCCTGGTGGGAACGGGCTAGATAATCGGCAGTAGCGCTTTCGGCAGCTACTTTAATATCCCAGACAAAAGACTCCCGGTCATTGTGCTTGTGCGGTATATCGATATTTTCGGCAATGCGTTGCAGGGTTTGACCTTCATCCGCATAAGCCAGTGAAATAATCAGCACCCCAAATTTTTTGAGCTTAAAGCGGTAACGCGCATAAGGCGTGTTATCGCTATTTTTTGTAGTCAGGCTTTCATAGCAGGCATTCGGTAGTTGAAGCGGTTTACTGGTACGGGCGAGCTGGTCTAAATTAACAGGCACATCTAGCGGGTTTTTTATATTATTTTTCATGTAAATGGGACTGTTATTATTTTTATGCATCAACACGAAGGGACAGGCATCAGATAATCCTATCTTATAGGAATAAGCTTTATCGAACCTTAAGCTTCCCTTTTAATCAATTAGATCAGTATTTGGCTTACATTTTAGGGTTTGTTCGATCCTGATCGGGTGGTGGGACGCGCTGTTTCCAGAGGGCTCTTAAGTTGTTTCTGGGGGGGCTCTATGGTATAAAACATCGCGCTTAATGTACTCACAGCAATGGAATTTTCGGCAACACAGTCGGAATTCAAGTGCGAAGAGTATAAGGCGTTATTTCACACACCTATTGTTAAGGTATCCGAGGGTGGCTATAGCCGTTACGCCAAAAGCCTAGGCTTTTGATTTGTGCGGGGTAGTCTTCAGGTATTGATAGGTGGAGGTTTAACCCAGCGAAGCATTTTTAACTCGATTGCTAGGCAATAACGAGAGTAAGTTTCGCGATTTTGGAGAGTAAGAACTGTGTCAACAGCAACATTAAGACAATTATTTGAAGCCGGTGTACATTTTGGTCACCGCACCTGTTTCCGTGAGCCTAAAATGGCGCCTTATATCTATGGCGTTAGAAGCGGAATCAGCATCGTCGATTTAGAAAAAACTCGTGATTATATTACTGAAGCCCTCAACTATGTGGCTAAAATCGCTGCAAGACCGGGTAGTAAGATTTTATTTGTAGGAACAAAGCGAGCAGCGCAAGATTTAGTGAAAGCTGAAGCGAAGCGTTGTGGTATGCCCTATGTTAACCATCGTTGGTTAGGTGGGCTTTTGACAAACTACCGTACGATTCGTCAGTCCGTTAGACGGCTGAAAGAGTTAGAAGCACAAAGCTTAGATGGTAGTTTTCTTAAATTAACCAAGAAAGAAGCCCTCAATTTACAACGCCAAATGGATAAATTAGAGCGGGGTCTGGGTGGTATCAAGGATATGAGCGGTTTGCCTGACGCCTTATTTGTTATTGATAGAGGTTACGAGGATATCGCCATTGCTGAAGCGCAAAAGTTAAAGATACCTGTTATCAGTGTCGTGGATACCAACCATTCACCTGAAGGGATTGATTACATCATTCCTGGTAATGATGATGCGGCACGTGCCATTGAGCTTTATACCCAAATGGTGGCAGATACAATTTTAGAAGCGCGATCAAAAGCAGACAATGCTTCGGATATTCCTGCGAAAGAAGCTGAAAAAGCGCAAGTAGTGGACGCCGAAGAAAAAGTTGCTGAAACGGTAGCGGATAAAAAGGGAGAATAAAAACATGGTAACACCAATAACAGCCGCGCTGGTTCAAGAATTACGTGCCCGAACAGGGGCCGGTATGATGGATTGTAAAAAGGCATTAACCGCTGCTGAGGGTAATTTAGATGCCGCGGCAGATGCGATGCGTAAATCAGGTCAAATCCAGGCTGAGAAAAAATCAGGTCGTATTGCAGCAGAAGGTTTAATTGTTATTAAGTCGAATGCAGAACGTTCTATTATTTTAGAAGTTAATTGTGAAACGGATTTTGTCGCCCGCGATGAAAACTTTAAACAGTTTGTTGATGCGGTAACACAATTAGCGTTGGATAAGCATATAGACTCTGTAGAAACACTTTTAGCGGCTTCTTTCCCTGGAACGGGCGAGTCTGTAGAGACTACCCGCCAGAATTTGATTGCTAAGTTAGGCGAAAATATCCAGATTAGACGTTTAGCCTTTGTTGATGCAAAGGCCGGTGGCGTCATAGGTTCCTATGTTCATACGGGACGACTGGGTACTATTGTGCAACTACAAGGCGGCGATGAGCAGTTAGCGAAAGATTTAGCCTTGCATATTATTGCTAATAATCCTTTAGTAGTTTCAGCCGATGATGTTTCTAATGATGTCATTGCAAAGGAACGAGAAATTTTTACGGCACAAGCACAGGCTAGCGGTAAACCACAAGCCGTTATTGATAAAATGATTGCCGGTCGAATCACAAAGTTTCTTAATGAGGTAACTTTGTTGGGACAACCTTTTATTAAAGATGAAACGATGAACGTGGAAAAATTGCTGCGTGAATCACAGGCCAAAGTGGTTGGTTTTGTTCGTTTTGCCGTAGGAGAAGGCATAGAAAAGCCTAAAGAAGATTTTGCTGAAGCGGTCATGGCGCAAGTCAAAGCCTCATAGTATAAAAATCTGCAGTAGTAAGCTTTACTTTTGTATCCTCGGTGCAGGCCGAGGATGACAGGGAAGTGGAGAAAAGGTTATCATCCAACTCTTAGTTAAAACAGCGTGTTAATTCTATGACGTCACACCCACTTAAGTATCGTCGCATTTTACTTAAACTCAGTGGAGAAGCACTGAATGGAAAGACTTCTCAAGCCCTTGATCCTACTATCCTCCATGCCATTGTTGATGAAATTATTGAAGTTGCCGATTTAGGTGTTCAAATTGGTATTGTTATTGGTGGTGGAAATCTTTTTCGAGGCGCCGCTTTAGCGCAAATAGGGATTGATCGCATTACGGGTGATCAAATGGGCATGCTGGCTACTTTTATCAATGCACTGGCTTTAAGGGATTCATTTGAAAAGCGTGGCAAAGTAGCAAAAATTATGTCAGCTATTTCCACGGGAAGTTTAGCTACATTATTTGAACGGCATAAAGCAAAGCGTTATTTAGAAAAAGGCTATATCGTTATTTTTGCGGGGGGAACGGGTAATCCTTTAGTGAGTACGGATTCTGCCGCTAGTTTACGTGGTATAGAAATTAATGCGGATGTGTTATTAAAGGCAACGCATGTGGATGGCATATTTTCTGCTGATCCGAAGAAAGATAAGAATGCAACTTTGTATTCACATATAAGCTATCAAAAAGTGTTAGAAGAAGAGTTAGGTATCATGGATTTAGCCGCTTTTTCTCAATGTCGCGATTATAATTTACCTATTCATGTGTTTAATATCCAATCTAAAAACACCTTGCGTGACATTATTCAAGGTAAAAAGAAAGGTACCTTGGTTAGTAAAGGGGAGTAAAAAATATGAGTATTGATTCAATCAAATTAGCCGCCGAACAAGGTATGCAAAAAGCTATTGAGGCGTTGGAATTTAATCTTGCTAAATTACGTACCGGTAGAGCGCATCCTAGTTTATTAGAGCAACTGCGTGTTCCCCAGCATGATAAAGAAGTGCCTTTAAATCATGTGGCGAGTATCAGCGTTGCTGATGCGAGAACATTGTTGGTGACACCGTGGGATAAATCATTGATGGCTGCTATCGAAAAAGCCATTAGAAAATCAGATTTGGGTTTAAATCCGGTGACGGCTGGTAATGTGATGCGTGTGCCATTGGCAGCGCTGACCGAAGAGCGTCGACGCGAAATGAGTAAGCTGGTTAAAAAAGAAGCCGAAGCCGCGTGTGTTTCTATCCGTAATCATCGTCGGGATGCTAATAATCAGTTTAAAGAGTTGATAAAGAAAAAATTAATCACTGAAGATGAAGAGCGCCGCGCTCAAGACATGATTCAGAAAGTGACCGATCGCGCGATTAGCGATGTAGAAAAAGTAGCCGGTATAAAAGAAAAAGAACTGATGCAGGTATAGTGCTCTTTTTATGACGCAAACGCTTTCCGCCACTTCTTCTGCGAAACATCCTCGCCATCTGGCTATTATTATGGATGGAAATGGTCGTTGGGCTAAAAAACGGCATTTGCCCCGTATGTTGGGTCACCAAGAAGGGTTAAAAGTTGTTCGTAAAATTGTTAAGACCTGTGGCGAAAAGGGTGTGGAAGCACTGACGCTGTTTGCTTTTAGTAGTGAAAATTGGCAGCGGCCGCCCCAAGAAGTGAATCATTTGATGACACTTTTTCTTAATACCTTAAAAGGTGAAATCGAAAAGCTCAATCAAAACAATGTACAATTGAGGATGGTGGGCAGCTTAAAGCGTTTTAAAGAACCTTTACGCCAATGGATAGAAAAATCGCAGCAACTGACCGCAAAAAATACCGGTTTAAAGCTCATTATTGCAGTCGATTATAGTGGCCAATGGGATATTATTCAGGCGGTGCAAGCCCTGGCGCAGCAAGTTAAGACCGGCACACTGCAAGCTGAAGACATTACTCAGGATTTATTTGCACGTTATTTAAGTTTGTCTGATCTGCCTCCTCCTGACTTATTAATCCGTACCAGCGGCGAATACCGTATTAGCAATTTTCTTTTATGGCAGTTGGCTTATACCGAACTCTATTTTACAGAGACGTTATGGCCTGACTTTAATGAAGAAGAATTGCACAAAGCCTTCCTTTTTTATTCGCAGCGGGAACGACGCTTTGGTTACACCAGCGAACAACTCTCGGAACTCAATGCTTAAACTTAGAATTTTAACGGCATTCATCTTAATTCCTTTGGTGGTAGGGGGTATTTTTTACTTATCCTCTCCTGCTTTTATGGCCATCACCGCTATCATTATGCTGCTAGGCTCATGGGAATGGTCACGCTTAAGTGGTTTAATTGATATTAAAAAACGCATTTTATACGTGGCTTTACAGGCTATGATTCTGTGGCTGCTGATGTTTTTTCCAGGACTTAACCCATGGCGCGGGATTATCGTTTTTGGGTTGATTTTTTGGGTGTTTCTCTCTATTTATTTACTCTGGGCGCGAAGAAGGCCGGTGTTACCGACGATACCGCTTATGCTAAGAGCGGGTTTAGGCTGGTTAATCATGACCTTATGTTGGGTGGCGCTTCAGGCGCTGCATTTAATACCTTTTTATCTGTTGTTTATGTTGCTGATTATTTGGCTGGCGGATTCAGCAGCCTATGCGAGTGGTCGTCTCTGGGGACAACATTTATTGGCACCTACCTTGAGCCCTAAAAAGACTTGGGAAGGCATGCTGATAGGATTGCTGGTTACTTTTTTAGCAGGGTTGCTGATTCAAACGCTTTTCAAGGGCGTTAAGCCTTCATTAGGGGAAATATTTTTAATTATCGTAGCGACCGGTTTAGCTTCCATTGCAGGCGATTTGTTTGAAAGCCAATTAAAGCGCTTAGAAGGATTAAAAGACAGTGGGCATTTGTTACCGGGTCATGGTGGTATTCTCGATCGTATTGATAGTTTATTGGCAGCGGCACCCGTCTTTGCGGGATCTCTATTATTACTAGGTTTAGCTTTATGAAGGCCTTAACTATTCTGGGTTCAACAGGCTCAATCGGCGTCAATACCTTAGATATTATTGGCCAACATCCGGATCGTTTTAAAATTATTGCATTAACGGCGCACCATAATATTGAATTACTTTTTAAGCAGTGTATTCAATATAAACCAACGTATGTGGTGGTGAGTACTGAAAAGTTAGCGGACAATTTACAGCAACGTTTAAGAGAAAGATCTTTAAGTACGGAAGTATTGTTTGGTGCTAAAGCATTGGCCGATGTGGCGAGTCTTTCTGAGATAGATACCGTCATGGCCGCTATTGTAGGCGCCGCGGGATTATTACCGACTTTGTCCGCGATAAAAGCCAAAAAGCAGGTATTGTTAGCGAATAAAGAAGCGCTAGTGATGGCGGGTCCTTTATTCATAGAGGAAGCGAAACGTTCGCAAATAACGCTATTGCCTATCGATAGCGAACATAATGCTATTTTCCAATGTTTGTATGGCAGTTTTGAGCCGGGCATTCCACCCAAAGAAGTATCTAAGATTATTTTAACTGCATCCGGTGGCGCGTTACGAAATAAACCGCTGGCGCAGCTTAAAGAAACAACACCATTAGAGGCTTGCCAACATCCTAATTGGGTGATGGGACGAAAAATTAGTATTGATTCAGCCACGTTGATGAACAAAGGTTTTGAAGTTATAGAAGCGCATTTTTTATTTGGATTATCACCTGATCAAATAGAAGTGGTGTTGCATCCACAAAGTATTATCCATTCACTGGTAGAATACCTCGATGGTTCGATGCTAGCCCAATTGGGTAGTCCGGATATGCGTATTCCTATTTCTTATGCTTTAGCATGGCCTGAACGATTAGAAAATGCTGCAGCGCGTTTGGATTTGCTAAAAGTAGCACAACTTGATTTTAAACCGATTGAAGCAGCGCGTTATCCCTGTTTGGATTTAGCGATGCAAGCGCTTAAAATAGGTGGCACGGCTACCACGATTCTTAATGCTGCGAATGAAATCATGGTCCAGGCTTTTTTAGAAGGGAAAATTCGATTTACGGAGATCGCCTCACTTAATCAGCAAGTACTCGAAAAGATCCATTCACGTCCGGTTGTCAGCGTAGAAGTGATCCTAGAAGATGACAGTTTAGCCCGTGCGGTGGCCTTAGAAATGGTTGAACAAGCACAGAAAAGTATACTCATCGCAATGGGGTTTTCGGCAAGGCGCCGCGAAGGTGAGCAACCGGAATGTATGCAAAATACATGAGGATTGTGAACTGAGCGGGAACACAGCTGATGTCAAGTGCGAAGAGTGTATGGCATCTTTATCAGATACTGCTATGATGGGCATCCACACAGCTACTTTATAACTTTATTTAAAAAATAACTCACATGTACCGTTTATTTAGATTTTGTTTACCAACAATTGCTTTGCTAGCAACCCTATTACCGCTGCAGGCACAGGCTTTTTTTCTAAGTCGTATTGATATTAGAGGATTGCATGGAATAAGCCGGGATACCGTTTTGAGTTATTTGCCCGTGAAAACGGGGCAAACGTTTAATCCCGAACAATCGTCACAGATAATCGATGCGCTGTATGCGACTGGTTTTTTTAGTAATGTGAGTTTGCAAGAGCAAGGAAATACCTTAATTATTAATGTGGTCGAAAGGGCGACGATTGGTGAAGTAACCATCACGGGTAACAAAGAAATTCCCAAAGATAAACTCGATGAAATACTCAAAAAAATAGGCTTGGTTCAAGGGCGGTTGTTGGATAAATCCGTTTTAAATCGAATGGTTTCCCAGCTTCGATCGCAATACGATATGATGGGTAAATATTCTGCACGTGTTAGCCCAGTTATTCTTCCGCAAGCTAATAATCGAGTTTCCGTTCGGATTGAGATATCTGAAGGGCTTACCGTGCAAATAGGCGGTATTTCTATTATCGGCAATCATGTTTTTAGTGAAAGAAAGTTGTTGGGTGCATTGCCTGTATCGTCTGCACATTTTTGGTCTTTCTTTACTAACTCCGATCAATACAATCAAACGAAATTAGCCGCTGCAATGCAAGCTTTGCAATCTTATTATCTTGATCGCGGTTATCTTAAATTTAAGGCTGATTCTACCCAGGTTACGTTAACACCGGATAGAAAAACAGCTTATATTATTATTCATGTCACAGAAGGGCCACAGTATAAATTTCGTGGTTATGAGTTGGCGGGGCGTGCTTTATTAGATCAAGGTAAATTGCAATCAGTTCTGCGCAAAATGAAAACCGGCGAAGCATTTTCTAGACAAAAAGTAGTGGATGCAGAAGAAGGTATTAAAAAAGCATTAAGTGATTTTGGTTATATTTTTGCGACAGTTAACACCTTGCCCGATGTCGATGAGAAAAATAAAACGGTTTTTCTTACCTTTTATGTTGATCCAGGTAATCAGATTTATGTACGACACATCAATATTTCAGGTAACTTAAAAACACAAGACGAAGTCTTTAGGCGTTTATTACGACAACAAGAAGGTGGTTTATTCTCAGGCAGCGATATGAAAGAGTCTATAAGACAGCTGAGCTTGAGTGGTTTTTTAGAGGGTGAACCCCAAGTAAATACCGTGCCTATTCCAGGATATACGGATCAAGTTGATTTAGATTTAAATATTAACGAAGCGCATGCGGCGCAAGCATTATTTAGTTTAGGTTATGGTACCAACGGTCCCGTGATCGGTGCTTCCTTAAATCAAAACAATGTGTTTGGAACCGGTAATACCTTGGGTCTTAACTTTAATAATACGCGTGCGGCGACTATCTATAGTATTAGCTATAACAATCCGTATTACACCTTAGACGGTGTGCAACGTGGTTTTGATCTTTTCTTCCAGCGTTCTACGCCCAGTAATCTGAATACAACGACGTATAGTACGAATACCTATGGTGGTGATCTACATTATAGTATTCCTTTCGATAATAAAGGCGACACCTTGCAACTTTCAGGTGGTTTGCAAAAGTTACAACTCAATTTGCCGCCCTTTAGTCAATTATCGACGGAAGTACAAAACTTTGTTACGCAGCACGGTACACAATTCAATCAGCTTTTACTGAGTATAGGCTGGACGCGTAATGGTTTAGATCGGCTTGTTTTTCCAGAAAAAGGACTTTACCAAAGCGCCAGTGCGCAATTGGCCTTACCCGTCGGTGGTAAACCATTGGACTATTACAAAGCCAATTATACCGGCATAGATTACCTTCCATTAGGCCATGATTTCATACTGCAAAGCCGTTTAAACTTGGGTTATGGAAATGGATTTGCTTCTACGACCGGATTACCTTTCTTCGCTAACTACTATGCGGGGGGAATAGGCGTAGATGGCCAAGTCCGAGGTTATGAGGTGAGTTCTTTAGGACCTAGAGATAGTAATGGTTATCCTTTAGGGGGTAATATCATGACCGCAGGAAGTGTGGCGCTTATTTTTCCTATGCCGGCTTCTGTCTCTGAGAAGGTTAGAACAAGCGTCTTTGTAGATGCAGGTAACATTTATTCTACATTAGGCGTCACTCAAGCAAATAATCCGCGTGGGGGGACTGCCTCAGGCCCTGTACGCTATTCAACCGGTCTTAATGTAGATTGGCGAGTGCCTGTTTTTAATGTAACATTGAGTTTTAGTGTGGCTAAGACAATCAATCCAAAGCCAGGCGATCAAACCCAAGTCTTCCAGTTCAACATTGGAACTGGTTTCTAGTATAAGCTTATTTAAGGAGCTGATAATGAAAAAGGTCTGTCTATTATCTCTTGCATCATTGTTTACCTTGCTAGCGGCTAATGCCCAGGCGGATGGTGTGAAGTTAGCAGTTGTTGATATGCAATCTATACTGCAAAAAGCTCCACAGATAGCTAAAATTAATGATAGTTTAACCAAGCAATTTAAAGGGCGACAAGATCAAATCGTTCAAGCGCAGCACAACTTACAAAACGAAACGCAAAATTTAGAAAAAAATGCAGCGGTTATGAAAGTCGATGAGCGCGCTAATTTAGAAAAGAAAATCATGATGGATCGTAATAATGTTCAGAGCATGGTAGCTTCCTTTCAAAAAGATCTCTCTAAGCAACAAAGTGATTCCTTACACGGTTTTAGCCAGCAATTAGACAGCGTGGTGAGTAAATTAGCTTCGCAAACTGGTCTTGACCTCGTCGTGCAAAAGGGCAGTACTTTATACGCTAAGAGTGATTTGGATATTACCCAACAGGTTTTAGACGCTTTAAGAAAAGCCTAAAAAACTTAAGCCACTCTAAATTGACTTTTAATATACTCATAGCAATGAAGTATTTGGCAAGGCGCCGCGAAAACGAAGCCACCGGAGTGTATGGATGATACATGAGGATGGCGAGTTGAGCGGGAACACAGCCAAATGCTTAAGTGCGAAAAGTATAAAGCATAGAGCTAATGCATGCAGCGCTCCTATCGATTAGAAGAAATAGCGCGTTTAATCAATGCTGATTTAAAAGGCGATGCCAATCGTACTATCAGTGGAATCATGACGTTGCAAAATGCAAAGTCGGGTCAGATTTCATTTTTAGATAATAAACGTTATCTAAAATATCTTTCTCATACACAGGCTTCAGCTGTTATTCTACGTCCAGAATATGCGGCCGATTCGCCTTGTGATAGTTTAGTCACGGCGGATCCTTATCTTGCCTTTGCAAAAATTGCTAAACTTTTTGAAAAGCCAAGACACACGCTAGCCGGTATACATCCCACCGCGGTAGTTGGTGAACAGTGTCAGATACACCCCAGTGCGTCTATTGGTGCTTTTTGTGTGATTGGCAATCATACTTCTATCGCCGAGGGTGTTGTGATTGCCTCGGGTTGCCAACTCGGTGAAAGTATTTTTATTGCGGCTAATAGTCGTTTAGAGCCGAATGTGACTTTATATGCGGATACCGTGATTGGTGAACGTGTGATCATTCATAGTGGCAGTGTGATCGGTAGCGATGGTTTTGGTTTGGCGAAAGAAAAAGACGCGTGGGTAAAAATTCCTCAATTAGGTAAAGTCATTATTGGGGACGATGTAGAGATAGGGGCTAATGTCAGCATTGATAGAGGCGCTTTAGAAGATACCGTGATTGCTAAAGGCGTCAAACTAGATAATCAAATTCAGATCGGTCACAATGTACACATCGGTGAAAATACAGCGATTGCGGGTTGTACAGGTATTGCAGGTAGTACACATATTGGCAAAAATTGTATGATTGGTGGCGGCGTCTGTATCAATGGACATATTGAGATAGTGGGTAATGTCATGATTACGGGTATGTCCAGTATCGTTCATTCTATCCATACACCAGGGATTTACTCCTCAACGCAATCGGTGCAGCCACAAAGAGAATGGCAAAAAAATAGTGCTCGATTTCGTCAGCTTGATAAAATCGTTAAACGTTTAAAAAAAATCGAAAGTTTTTTTGCTAAAGAAATTAAGAAAAAAGAATAGACCTTTTTAGCGGTCTATGCTCATAGCAATGGGATTTTCGGCAACACAGCTGAGAATTCAAGTGCGAAGAGTCTATTAAACTAGGTAAGAATTATGAGTAATACGATGGACATACAAGAAATATTAACTTATTTGCCGCAACGTTATCCTATTTTAATGATTGATAAAGTTATTGCGATAGAGGCAGGCAAGTCGATTATTGCAATTAAAAATGTCACCGTGAATGAACCTTATTTTTTAGGTCATTTTCCCGGAAAGCCCATTATGCCAGGCGTGCTTATTTTAGAAGCCATGGCGCAGGCAACGGGTATCCTTGCTTTGCATGCAAATAAGGAGCGCAATAAGGAAGGTTTCCTTTATCTTTTTGCCGGGATTGATAACGCACGTTTTAAACGTCCTGTAGTGCCTGGAGATCAATTGCGTATTGAGGCCGAGGTATTAAAGGTTAAAGGTGATATTTGGAAGTGTAAAGTCAAAGCAAAAGTGGATGGAGAGCTAGCCTGTGAAGCGGAATTGATGGGCGCTGGGAGAAGGTCCTAACTATGATCGATCCGCAAGCTAAAATTGATCCCAAAGCAAAGCTAGGGGAAAACGTTTCAGTTGGTCCTTGGACTATTATTGGTCCCGACGTTGAAATAGGCGAGGGAACAATCATCGGTTCTCACGTTGTCTTAAAAGGCCCTACCCATATTGGTAAGGCGAATAAAATTTACCCATTCGCATCGATAGGGGATGATCCGCAAGATAAAAAATATCAAGGCGAAAAAACCCATCTTGAAATCGGTGATCATAATGTTATTCGTGAATATTGCACGATTAACCGAGGCACAACACAAGATAAAGGGTTAACTAAAATCGGTGATCATAATCTTTTCATGGTTGGATCGCATATTGCGCATGACTGCCTGATAGGTGATCATACTATTTTTGTAAATAACGTCGCATTAGCAGGTCATGTTACGGTAGGTGACTACGCTATTTTGGGCGCTTATAGTGCAGTACATCAATTTTGTAAGGTTGGAGAATATAGCTTTATTGCGGCAGGTAGTATGGTAAGACAAAACGTTTTGCCTTATGTGCTAGTAGAGGGAGGGCATGACGCCAGAGTGTGTGGCCTTAATAAAGAAGGCTTAAGGCGCAATGGATTTAGTGATGAAACGATTAATGCCTTACGTGCGGCGTATAAATTTATTTTCCGTAAGAATCTAACCGTGCAACAAGCATTAGAAGAATTAGAATCTTCAATAGCGGATTATCCTCAGGTAAAACAAATGGCCAGCACACTCAAAAATTCTGATCGTGGCATCATCCGCTAATCGCCCGCTACGAATAGGTATTGTTGCCGGTGAAACCTCGGGTGATCTATTAGCGGCTGATTTACTCAAGCAGTTAAAAATTAAAGGAATAGCCTTTGTAGCAGAAGGTATTGCCGGTCCTGAAATGCAGAAACAAGGCTGTCGATCTTTGTTTGCCATGGAAACCCTCTCCGTGATGGGCTTGGGTGAGATTCTTAAGCAACTTCCTCAGATATTGCGTTTACGCAGCCAATTAATTCAGCACTTTATTGCGAATCCACCTGATGTTTTTATAGGTGTTGATGCACCTGAATTTAATTTGGGTGTAGAAAAAAAATTAAAACAACACGGTATAAAAACCATACACTATGTCAGCCCCAGTGTGTGGGCTTGGCGGCGATGGCGACTTAAAAAAATTGCTAAGGCGGTTGATTTAATGTTGACCCTCTTTCATTTTGAAAAACGATTTTATCAAGAAAATAATATTCCTGTGGAATGTGTGGGACATCCTTTTGCCGATAACATTGCCTTAGAAACCGATGTTTTGCAGGCTAGAAAACATTTAGCATTGCCTGAATCTGCGTCCATCATTGCATTATTACCAGGCAGTCGACGTAATGAAATTGATTATCTAGGTCGATTATTTCTTGAAACTGCACAACGTTGCTATAAAACAAATCCAGCACTTGTGTTTGTGGCGGCAATGGTCAATCAAGAAAGAGCAGCACAGTTTACAGCGCTTAAATTAGCGATAGCGCCCGAACTACCTATTACACTGATACAAGGCCAATCGCGTCAGGTAATGGCTGCTGCGGATGTTGTTTTGTTGGCATCTGGTACAGCCACCTTAGAAGCGATGCTACTTAAAAAACCGATGGTCGTTGCTTATCGCATGAGTGCTTTGTCCTATTGGATGGCAAAATGTTTAATCAACGTAGATCACATTGCGTTGCCTAATTTATTAGCCAATAAAACCTTAGTACCCGAATTTATTCAAGAAAATGCAACGCCTGAAAAATTGGCTGAAGCATTATTTTATTATTTGAATAATCCCACAGTCGTTAGTACACTGCAAAAGGAATTTTTAATATTGCATCATCAATTGCGTTGTCACGCCAGTGAAAAAGCAGTTGATGCATTGCTTAAGCTTTTATCGCATTAATCCGTCATTGTTGATTGTCGCGCTTCGCTCGCAATGACAGCGCGCGCGGCAATCCAGTAAATAAGCCTAGTGCAATAGAAGACACTTTCTAGGAAAGCAACAGTGGAACATCTTATTGCCGGTGTGGATGAAGTAGGGCGCGGTCCTTT